>DATCWZ010000791.1:0-3975 GCA_036566065.1 Streptomyces sp.
CCCGGCCAAGGCGGCGCCCGCCACAGCGAAGGCCGCCGACGCGGCCGAGGCCCCGGCGGGCCCCGAGTTCGTGACGCTGCGCGGCCCCTCGGCCGCCGTCGCGAAGAACATGAACGCCTCGCTCGAACTGCCCACGGCCACCTCCGTGCGCGCCGTTCCTGTGAAGCTGCTGTTCGACAACCGCATCGTCATCAACAACCACCTCAGGCGCGCCCGGGGCGGGAAGATCTCCTTCACGCACCTCATCGGGTACGCGATGGTGCAGGCCATCAAGGCCATGCCGTCGATGAACCACTCGTTCGCGGTGAAGGACGGCAAGCCGACCCTGGTCAAGCCGGAGCACATCAACCTCGGTCTGGCCATCGACCTGGTGAAGCCGAACGGCGACCGCCAGTTGGTCGTCGCGGCCATCAAGAAGGCCGAGACGCTCAACTTCTTCGAGTTCTGGCAGGCGTACGAGGACATCGTGCGCCGCGCCCGCACGGGCAAGCTGACCATGGCCGACTTCACCGGCGTCACCGCGTCCCTGACAAACCCCGGCGGCATCGGCACCGTCCACTCGGTACCCCGCCTGATGCCCGGACAGGGCCTCATCCTGGGCGTCGGCGCGATGGACTACCCGGCGGAGTTCCAGGGCACCTCGCAGGACACCCTGAACAAGCTGGGCATCTCCAAGGTCATGACGCTGACCTCGACGTACGACCACCGGGTCATCCAGGGCGCCGCGTCGGGCGAGTTCCTGCGCATCCTGAGCAAGCTCCTGCTCGGTGAGAACGAGTTCTACGACGAGATCTTCAAGGCGCTGCGCGTGCCGTACGAGCCGGTCCGCTGGCTCAGGGACATCGACGCCTCGCACGACGACGACGTCACCAAGGCCGCGCGGGTCTTCGAGCTGATCCACTCCTACCGGGTCCGCGGCCATGTGATGGCCGACACCGACCCGCTGGAGTACCACCAGCGCAAGCACCCCGACCTCGACATCACCGAGCACGGCCTGACCCTGTGGGACCTGGAGCGGGACTTCGCGGTCGGCGGGTTCGCCGGCCAGACGCTGATGAAGCTCCGCGACATCCTCGGCGTGCTGCGTGAGTCGTACTGCCGCACCACCGGCATCGAGTTCATGCACATCCAGGACCCGAAGCAGCGCAAGTGGCTCCAGGACCGGGTGGAGCGCCCGCGCCCCAAGCCCGAGCGCGAGGAGCAGCTCCGCATCCTGCGCCGGCTGAACGCCGCCGAGGCTTTCGAGACGTTCCTGCAGACCAAGTACGTCGGCCAGAAGCGGTTCTCGCTGGAGGGCGGCGAGTCCGTCATCCCGCTGCTCGACGCGGTCATCGACTCCGCCGCCGAGGCCCGCCTCGACGAGGTCGTCATCGGCATGGCCCACCGCGGCCGGCTGAACGTGCTGGCGAACATCGTCGGCAAGTCGTACGCGCAGATCTTCCGGGAGTTCGAGGGCAACCTCGACCCGAAGTCGATGCACGGCTCCGGCGACGTGAAGTACCACCTGGGCGCCGAGGGCACCTTCACCGGTCTGGACGGCGAGCAGATCAAGGTCTCGCTGGCCGCCAACCCCTCGCACCTGGAGGCCGTCGACCCGGTCCTCGAAGGCATCGTGCGGGCAAAGCAGGACATCATCAACAAGGCGGGCACGGACTTCACGGTCCTGCCCGTCGCGCTCCACGGCGACGCGGCCTTCGCCGGCCAGGGCGTCGTCTCCGAGACGCTCAACATGTCGCAGCTCCGCGGCTACCGCACCGGCGGAACCGTGCACGTGGTGATCAACAACCAGGTCGGCTTCACCGCCGCCCCGGAGGCGTCGCGTTCCTCCATGTACGCCACGGACGTGGCCCGCATGATCGAGGCGCCGATCATCCACGTCAACGGTGACGACCCGGAGGCCGTCGTCCGCGTCGCCCGGCTGGCGTTCGAGTTCCGCCAGGCGTTCAACAAGGACGTCGTGATCGACCTCATCTGCTACCGCCGCCGCGGTCACAACGAGGGCGACAACCCGCAGTTCACCAACCCGCAGATGTACACCCTGATCGACAAGAAGCGCTCGGTGCGCAAGCTCTACACCGAGTCCCTCATCGGCCGCGGCGACATCACGCTGGAAGAGGCCGAGCAGGCACTCCAGGACTTCCAGGGGCAGTTGGAGAAGGTGTTCGCGGAGGTCCGCGAGGCCACTTCGCAGCCGGTCCGGACCCAGGTCCCGGACGCCCAGGCGGAGTTCCCGGTGGCCGTCACCACCGCGGTGTCCCGCGAGGTCGTGAAGCGGATCGCCGAGTCGCAGGTCAACATCCCCGACCGGATCACCGTGCACCCCCGCCTGATGCCGCAGATGCAGCGCCGGGCGAACTCGGTGGACGAGGGCACGATCGACTGGGGCATGGGCGAGACGCTGGCCATCGGTTCGCTGCTGATGGAGGGCACCCCGGTCCGGCTCGCCGGCCAGGACACCCGCCGCGGCACGTTCGGCCAGCGCCACGCGGTGCTGGTCGACCAGGTGACCGGCGAGGACTACACCCCGCTGCTCTACCTCACCGACGAGCAGGCCCGTTACAACGTCTACGACTCGCTGCTCAGCGAGTACGCGGCGATGGGCTTCGAGTACGGCTATTCGCTTGCCCGCCCGGAGTCACTGGTCATCTGGGAGGCCCAGTTCGGTGACTTCGTCAACGGCGCGCAGAGCGTCGTGGACGAGTTCATCTCCTCGGCCGAGCAGAAGTGGGGCCAGACGTCCGGCGTCACGCTGCTGCTGCCGCACGGCTACGAGGGCCAGGGCCCGGACCACTCGTCTGCACGCCCCGAGCGGTTCCTCCAGCTCTGCGCGCAGGACAACATGACGGTCGCCATGCCGACCCTGCCGTCGAACTACTTCCACCTCCTGCGGTGGCAGGTGCACAACCCGCACCACAAGCCGCTGATCGTCTTCACCCCGAAGTCGATGCTGCGTCTCAAGGCGGCGGCGTCGAAGGCGGAGGAGTTCACCACCGGCGGCTTCCGTCCGGTGATCGGCGACGACTCGGTCCGGCCGGAGGACGCCCGTAAGGTCGTCTTCTGCGCGGGCAAGCTGTACTACGACCTGAACGCCGAGCGGCTGAAGCGCGGCGACAGGGAGACGGCGATCATCCGTCTTGAGCGTCTGTACCCGCTGCCGGGTGCCGAGGTCCAGGCCGAGATCGCCAAGTACCCGAACGCCGAGAAGTACCTGTGGGCCCAGGAGGAGCCGGCCAACCAGGGTGCGTGGCCGTTCATCGCGCTCAACCTGATCGACCACCTGGACCTCGCCGTCGGTGCCGATGTCCCGCACGGTGAGCGCCTGCGCCGCATCTCGCGGCCGCACAGCTCCTCCCCGGCGGTCGGCTCGGCCAAGCGCCACCAGGCCGAGCAGGCGCAGTTGGTCGCCGAGGTGTTCGACGCCTGATCAGGGGCGGTACGAAGCGTCGTACCGTGCCGTACGAGGCCGAGGGCCCGGCCCCGCGAGCAGTTCGCGGGGGCGGGCCCTCGGTCCGTCGTAACCGCCCTATTCTGGTCGCATGTATTTCACGGACCGGGGCATCGAGGAACTGGCGAAGCGGCGCGGCGAGGAGGAGATCACCTTCGAGTGGCTCTCCGACCATCTGCGTACGTTCGTCGACCTCAACCCCGACTTCGAGGTTCCCGTCGAGCGCCTCGCCACCTGGCTGGCCCGGCTGGACGACGAGGACGACTGAGCGGCCGGCCTCCGGCCAGGACCAGCACGCTCGGGGCTCCCCCGCAGCGGTCGGCACTTTGCCCCGTTATGGCGCCTTTCGTGCACCCACCCCGCCTCACCAGCGGTGTTTGACTTCCCCAAACCGCGATATATCGTGTCTTTCAAGAGACGCGATATGTTGCGTCATACCGTGCTCCCCGGGAGGTCAGATCCATGCCCGTATCGACGTGGACCGTCGCCGAACCCCAGAAGCTCACCTTCGACGACCCCGTGACGGCGCT
>DATCWZ010000694.1:0-9657 GCA_036566065.1 Streptomyces sp.
AGGCCGGGTCGCGGGCCGGAGTGGGGGCCGGAGTGCGGGCCCGCCGTCAACCGCGGCGGCGGCCCGTGGTTTTCTGGCGGGCATGAGCGACTCCGCACACCCCGACGCATCCGTCTCCGAGGTGACGATCTGGTCCCTGGAACAGACGTCGCCCGCCGCGGCCCCCGCCGGTGATGTGCGGATCACCCGCTCGCAGGTGCCGCTGCCGGAGTTCAGCCGGTTCCTGTACACGGCGGTCGGCGGCGACATCCGGTGGACGGACCGGCTGGGCATGTCGTACGACGAGTGGCGCGAGGCACTCACCCGGCCGGGCGCGGAGACCTGGGTGGCGTACGAGAACGGCACCCCGGCCGGCTATGTCGAGCTGGACCCGCAGGACGACGGTGTGGTCGAAATCATGTACTTCGGACTGATCCCGGCCTTCCGCGGCCGCGGCATCGGCGGCCACCTCCTGTCGTACGGAGTGGCGCGCGCCTGGGACCTGGCCGAGCGGGCACCGGAGCGGACCCCGACGAAGCGGGTCTGGCTGCACACCTGTTCCAACGACGGCCCGCACGCGATGGACAACTATCTGCGCCGCGGCTTCCGGCTCTTCGACACCCGGACACAACTGGAACCGGACATCGAAACGCCCGGTCCGTGGCCCGGCGCGTACAAGATCTGAGCGTTTTATCCCTTATGCCGAGGTGACGGGCGCCACAGCATCTCGCATGACGGGACTTCCGCGTCCATATATTGGATCGTGGTGGACTGCTCCGAGATACACATGCCACGCTTCCGCCATGCCTGGAACTGGAATTGCCTTGGTGAGTCGGCGACACGTCGATCTCTGCCGCATGTCCAGCGCCATCTGTCGGGCGAGCTGAGAGTTCCCCGGCACCGCCGCTGAGAGTTCCAGCAACACCACACTTTCCCCCTCCTTTTTTCTGTGCCCAGCCCTGCGCACCGCCGCGCCTCCATGCCGGTGTGCGGCTCGGAGCCGCCCTCCCGCAGTCCCGAAGGACGAATTTGTCATGACCGCCATCTCGGAACAGCCCGCTGTCGCCGCACCCCGCCGCAAGGCCGGGCGCCATCGTGGTGAAGGCCAGTGGGCCAAGGGTCACCGCACCCCTCTGAACTCGGTGGAACAGCTCAAGAGGGACGACGACAGTCTCAATGTGCGGACACGTATTGAGACGATCTACTCGAAGCGCGGCTTCGACTCGATCGACCCGGTCGATCTCCGGGGCCGTATGCGCTGGTACGGGCTCTACACCCAGCGCAGGCCCGGCATCGACGGCGGCAAGACGGGGGCGCTGGAGCCGGAGGAGCTCGAGGACAAGTACTTCATGATGCGGACCCGCATCGACGGCGGGAAGCTGACCACCGAGCAGCTCCGGGTCATCGGCGAGGTCTCGCAGGAGTTCGCCCGGGGCACCGCCGACCTCACCAACCGGCAGAACGTCCAGATGCACTGGATCCACATCGAGGACGTGCCGACGATCTGGCGCAGGTTCGAGGCGGTCGGGCTCAAGACCACCGAGGCGTGCGGCGACTGCCCCCGTACGATGATCGGCTCGCCGGTGGCCGGGATCGCCGCCGACGAGATCGTCGACGGCACCCCCGCGCTCCAGGAGATCCGGGACCGCTACATCGGCAGCCCGGACTTCTCCAACCTGCCGCGCAAGTACAAGACCGCGATCTCCGGTTCCCCCGTACAGGACGTGGTGCACGAGATCAACGACATCGCCTTCGTCGGGGTCCAGCACCCCGAGCACGGGCCGGGCTTCGACCTGTGGCTCGGCGGCGGGCTCTCCACCAACCCGAGACTGGCGCAGCGCGTCGGCGTGTGGGTCCCGGTGGGCGAGGTGCCCGAGGTGTGGGCGGGCGTCACCGGGATCTTCCGGGACTACGGCTACCGGCGGCTGCGCAACCGGGCCCGGATGAAGTTCCTGGTCCAGGACTGGGGTGTCGCCAAGTTCCGCCAGATCCTTGAGGCCGAGTACCTCCACCGCCCCCTGATCGACGGTCCCGCCCCGGCCGAGCCCGTCTCCCGCTGGCGCGACCATGTGGGCGTGCACCGCCAGAAGGACGGCCGGTTCTTCGTGGGCTTCGCCCCGCGCGTCGGCCGGCTCGACGGCTCCACCCTCACCAAGATCGCCGAGCTGGCCGAGGCGCACGGCTCGTACCGGCTGCGCACCACCGTCCAGCAGAAGATCCTCATCCTGGACGTGGAGGAGGACCGGGTCGAGTCGCTCACGGCCGGTCTTGAGGCGCTCGGTCTCCAGGTGAAGCCCTCTCCGTTCCGGCGGGGCACGATGACCTGCACCGGCATCGAGTTCTGCAAGCTGGCCATCGTCGACACCAGGAACCGCGGCGCCTCGCTGATCGACGAACTGGAGCGCCGGCTGCCGGAGTTCGACGAGCCGATCAGCATCAACCTCAACGGCTGCCCCAACTCCTGCGCCCGTATCCAGACCGCGGACATCGGGCTCAAGGGCCAGTTGATGTTCGACGACGAGGGCAACCCGGTCGAGGGCTTCCAGGTGAACCTCGGCGGCGCGCTCGCCGTGAACGCCGCCTTCGGCCGCAAGATCCGCGGCCTGAAGGTCACGTCCGCCGAGCTGCCCGACTATGTCGAGCGGGTCCTGCGCCGCTACCTGGCCGGGCGCGAGGAGGGCGAGTCCTTCGCCGCCTGGGCGACGCGGGCCGACGCGGAGTCCCTGTCATGAGCGAACGCGTGGCGCCGTTCCACTGCCCGTACTGCGGCGACGAGGACCTGCGCCCGCACGGGGCCGGGCACGGGAGCTGGGAGTGCGCCTCATGCTGCCGCGCCTTCGAGCTGAGGTTCCTGGGCCTGCTGAGCCGGGGTCTGCCGGGCCAGGATCTGCGGCACGACGACGCTGTGACGGAGGGGATATGACGGACAGGGAGCTTGCCGAGCGGGCAGGCCGTGAGCTGGAGGACGCCTCCGCGCTGACCATCCTGAAGTGGGCAGCCGACACCTTCGGCAAGCGCTTCTGCGTCACCTCCTCCATGGAGGACGCGGTCGTCGCCCATCTCGCCTCGCGGGTCATGCCCGGCGTGGACGTGATCTTCCTCGATACGGGCTACCACTTCCCGGAGACAATCGGCACCCGGGACGCGGTGGACGCCGTGATGGACGTCAACGTCATCACGCTGACGCCCCGTCAGACCGTGGCCGAGCAGGACGCCCAGTACGGGCCGAGGCTGTACGAACGCGACCCCGACCTCTGCTGCGCGCTGCGCAAGGTCAAGCCGCTCGAAGAGGGCCTGGCCGCCTACTCCGCCTGGGCGACGGGCCTGCGCCGTGACGAGTCGCCCACCCGGGCGAACACGCCGGTCGTCGGGTGGGACGAGAAGCGCGGCAAGGTCAAGATCTCGCCGATCGCCCGCTGGACCCAGGACGACGTGGACGCCTATGTGGCGGAGCACGGCGTGCTGACCAACCCGCTGCTGACGGACGGCTACGCCTCCATCGGCTGCGCGCCCTGCACCCGGCGGGTGCTGGAGGGCGAGGACGCGCGGGCCGGCCGCTGGGCGGGCCGGAACAAGACCGAATGCGGGCTGCACGGCTGATGACGACGGATCAGGAGAGTTCGATGAGCGTGACGGAGACGGGAGCCACCATCTGGCTCACCGGTCTGCCGAGCGCGGGCAAGACCACCATCGCCCGGGAGCTGGCGGGCCGGCTGCGCGCCGAGGGCCACCGGGTCGAAGTGCTCGACGGTGACGAGATCCGGGAGTTCCTCTCCGCGGGCCTTGGCTTCTCCCGCGAGGACCGGCATACCAACGTCCAGCGGATCGGCTTCGTCGCCGGGCTGCTGGCGGCCAACGGGGTGAAGGCGCTCGTGCCGGTGATCGCACCGTACGCGGACAGCCGTGACGCGGTGCGCAAGCGCCATCTGGCCGCGGACACCGCGTATCTGGAGGTGCACATCGCCACGCCGGTCGAGGTGTGCTCCGTACGCGATGTGAAGGGGCTCTACGCCCGGCAGGCCGCGGGCGAGATCAGCGGTCTCACCGGAGTCGACGACCCGTACGAGGTGCCCGATTCCCCGGATCTGCGGATCGCCTCGCACCAGCAGACCGTACAGGAGTCCGCATCGGCGCTTCACGCGCTGCTCACCGAGAGGGGCCTGGCGTGACCACCGTCGCCACCGTGCCGGAAGGCACCGCCGATCCATACGCACTGAGCCACCTGGACGCCCTGGAGTCCGAGGCGGTGCACATCTTCCGCGAGGTCGCCGGGGAGTTCGAGCGGCCGGTGATCCTGTTCTCCGGCGGCAAGGACTCGATCCTGATGCTGCACCTGGCACTGAAGGCGTTCGCCCCCGCCCCGGTGCCGTTCGCGCTGCTGCACGTCGACACCGGGCACAACTTCCCCGAGGTCCTCGAACACCGCGACCGTACGGTCGAGAAGTACGGGCTGCGGCTCCATGTGGCCTCCGTCCAGGAGTACATCGACGCCGGGAAGCTCCGTGAGCGACCGGACGGGACACGCAACCCGCTGCAGATCGTGCCGCTCACCGAGGCGATCCAGCAGCACCGCTTCGACGCGGTGTTCGGCGGCGGCCGGCGCGACGAGGAGAAGGCACGGGCCAAGGAGCGGATCTTCTCGCTGCGGGACGAGTTCTCCCAGTGGAACCCGCGCCGCCAGCGCCCGGAGCTGTGGTCGCTGTACAACGGCCGACACTCCCCCGGCGAGCACGTCCGGGTGTTCCCGATCTCCAACTGGACCGAGCTGGACGTCTGGCAGTACATCGCCCGCGAGGGCATCGAGCTGCCCGGAATCTACTTCGCCCATGAGCGCGAGGTCTTCAGCCGCTCCGGCATGTGGCTCACCGCGGGCGACTGGGGCGGCCCCCGGGAGGGCGAGCGCGTCGAGAAGCGCCGCGTGCGCTACCGCACGGTCGGCGACATGTCCTGCACCGGCGCCGTCGATTCCGATGCCGTCACGCTCGACGCGGTGATCAGCGAGATCACCGCCTCCCGGCTCACCGAACGGGGTGCCACCCGCGCCGACGACAAGCTGTCCGAGGCCGCGATGGAAGACCGCAAGCGCGAGGGGTACTTCTGAAATGACCACATCCATCCAGCGGTCCGCCGGGCCGTCTCCGGCCGCCGCCACCCTGCTGCGCTTCGCCACCGCCGGGTCGGTCGACGACGGGAAGTCCACCCTCGTGGGGCGTCTGCTGCACGACTCCAAGTCGGTCCTCACCGACCAGCTCGAGGCCGTCGAGCACGCCTCGCGCAACCGCGGTCAGGACACGCCGGACCTGGCGCTGCTGACCGACGGGCTGCGCGCCGAGCGCGAGCAGGGCATCACCATCGATGTCGCCTACCGCTACTTCGCCACGCCCCGGCGCCGGTTCATCCTCGCCGACACCCCCGGCCATGTGCAGTACACCCGCAACATGGTCACCGGGGCCTCCACCTCCGAGCTGGCGGTCGTCCTGGTCGACGCCCGCAACGGCGTGGTCGAACAGACCCGCAGGCACGTGGCGGTCGCCGCGCTGCTGCGCGTCCCGCACGTCGTCCTCGCCGTCAACAAGATGGACCTCGTCGGGTACGCGGAGCCGGTGTTCGCCGCGATCGCCGAGGAGTTCACCGCGTACGCCGCGTCGCTCGGCGTCCCGCAGGTCACCGCGATCCCGATCTCGGCGCTGGCCGGTGACAACGTGGTGGAACCGTCCGCGCACATGGACTGGTACGGCGGCCCCACCGTCCTGGAACACCTGGAGACCGTGCGGGTCAGCCACGATCTGTCCGGCTGCCCGGCCCGTTTCCCCGTCCAGTACGTGATCCGCCCGCAGACCGCCGAACACCCCGACTACCGCGGCTACGCCGGCCAGATCGCGTCCGGTGTGCTGCGGGTCGGCGAGCCCGTGACCGTGCTCCCTTCGGGCCGTACGTCCACGATCTCGGCGATCGACGTACTCGGCACCGCCGCCGACGCCGCCTGGGCGCCGCAGTCGGTGACCGTACGGCTCGCCGACGACCTGGACATCTCGCGCGGCGACCTGATCGCGCCGACCGCGTCCCTGCCGCGCACAACCCAGGACGTCGAGGCCACCGTCTGCCATGTGGCCGACCAGCCGCTGACCGTTGGCCAGCGGGTGCTGCTCAAGCACACCACCCGTACGGTCAAGGCGATCGTCAAGGACATCCCGTCCCGGCTCACGCTCGACGATCTCTCCCACTGCCCGGCCCCGGGCCGGCTGGTCGCCAACGACATCGGGCGGGTCGTGGTGCGTACCGCCGAACCGCTCGCGCTCGACGCGTACGCCGAATCGCGGCGCACCGGCTCCTTCCTGCTGATCGACCCGGCGGACGGCACCACGCTGACGGCCGGGATGGCGGGAGCCTCGTTCGCCGCCGCCACCGCGGACGCCGCGGATGCCCAGGACACGGCGGACGCCTCGGCCGACGACGCGGAGTGGGACTTCTGATGCGTACTGATGTCTTCTCGACCTTCGCGAAGGAGGGCGGCCGGGTCGGCAGCGGCGCCCTCGGCAGCGGCCAGGGCGGCGTCGGGCGATGTGCGTGATGACGTACGCGCACCGCTCGCGCGCCCGCCCGAACCGACCGCACCGCCCGGCCGCTCCCTCGGACATCCGAGGGAGCTGAGCCCGGCCGACGAGAGGAAGGCCCCCCGTGCCTGCCCCCCGTATCACCCTCCGCCGCGGCCTCGCCGCCGCCGCTGTCCTGCCCCTGCTCGCCCTGCTGCTCTCCGCCTGCGGATACGGCTCCCAGGCGAAACCCCACGACGCGCAGCGGGCGCCCGTGGCTGCCGGCGGCAAGAAGCTGTCGGCCGGTACCGTGCGGATCGGCTACTTCCCGAACCTCACGCACGCCACCGCCCTGGTCGGCATCCGGCAGGGCCTCATCGCCCGGGAACTGGGCGGTACGAGGGTCCAGCCGTCGACGTTCAACGCGGGTCCCTCCGAGATCGAGGCGCTGAACGCGGGTTCGATCGACATCGGTTTCGTCGGCCCCTCCCCGGCGGTCAACGGCTACACCAGGTCCGGCGGCAGGAACCTGCGAATCATCGGCGGTTCGGCGTCCGGCGGGGTGAAGCTCGTCGTCAACCCGAAGAAGATCAGGACGGTGGACGATCTCGCCGGCAAGCGGATCGCCACACCCCAGCTCGGCAACACGCAGGACGTGGCGTTCCTCAACTGGCTCTCCGGGAAGGGCTGGAAGGTCGACGCCCAGAGCGGCCGGGGCGATGTGTCCGTGGTCCGCTCGGACAACAAGGTGACCCCGGACGCCTACCGGGCGGGTTCGCTGGACGGCGCCTGGGTGCCCGAGCCGACCGCTTCCCAGTTGGTCGCCGAGGGCGGCAGGGTCCTGGTCGACGAGTCGGCGCTGTGGCCCGGCGGAAAGTTCGTGATCACCAACATCATCGTCCGGCAGACGTTCCTCTCCGAACACCCGGATGTCGTCGAAGCGGTGCTGCGCGGCACCGTGAAGACCAACCGGTGGATCAACGCCCACCCGGACGAGGCGAAAGCGTCGGCCAATGCCGCGCTCAAGGCGCTCGGCGGCAAGGCGCTGGCCCCGGAGATTCTCGGCCCCGCGTGGAAGTCCATCCGGATCACCGACGACCCGTTGGCCGCCACGCTCGACGCGCAGGCGCGGCACGCGGCGAAGGCGGGACTGCTGGACCGGCCCGACCTCAGGGGCATCTACGACCTGCGTCCGCTGAACAGGGTCCTGCGGTCCTTGGGCGAGCCCGAGGTCGCCGACGCCGGACTCGGCGTCGAGTAACCCAGAGTAACCCCATCCATCCGTACCAGGATTCCAGGATTCCCAGGAGGTGACGACCATGACGACCATCACGCTCACCAAGGCCGAGGACCGTACGGCGGTCGAGCACGCCGCTCGTATCGCACATGTTTCCAAGTCCTTCGCCGGACCCGCGGGAAGGCAACTCGTCCTCGACGACATCAGCCTCGATGTCGCGCCCGGCGAGTTCGTCACCCTGCTGGGGGCCTCCGGGTGCGGCAAGTCCACGCTGCTCAGCCTGGTGGCCGGGCTCGACCGCCCGACGGCCGGGTCCATCGAGACGCCGGGCGGCCGGCCGGCCCTGATGTTCCAGGAGCACGCCCTGTTCCCGTGGCTGACGGCGGGCCGGAACATCGAACTGGCTCTGCGGCTGCGCGGGGTGCCCAAGCAGGACCGCCGTACGGAGGCGGAGCGGCTGCTGGAACTGGTCCGGCTCGGCGGGGCGTACGGGAAGCGGGTGCATGAGCTGTCCGGCGGGATGCGCCAGCGTGTCGCGATGGCCAGGGCGCTCGCCCAGGACAGCCGGCTGCTGCTGATGGACGAGCCGTTCGCCGCGCTCGACGCCATCACCCGCGATGTGCTGCACGACGAGCTGACCCGGATCTGGCGCGAGACGAACGCCGCGGTCCTCTTCGTCACCCACAACGTGCGGGAGGCCGTACGGCTCGCGCAGCGGGTGGTCCTCCTGTCGTCCCGGCCGGGCAGGGTCGCCCGGCAGTGGTCGGTCGGCATCGAGCACCCGCGCCGGATCGAGGACAAGGCGGTGGCGGAGCTGTCCGTCGAGATCACCGAACAACTGCGTGGGGAGATCCGCCGTCATGGCCAGCACTGAGATCCCGGCCGAGCGGCCGGGCGGGCGGGGGCACGACGACCTGGCCGGTCTTGAGGCGGGGCTCGACGCGCTGGAGACGGTGCATGTCCACCGCACCCCGGCCCGCGAGGTGCTGCTGGGCAAGGTTCTGCCGCCGGTCGTGGCGATGGTCCTGGTGGTGTTCGTCTGGCAGGTGCTGGTGTGGGCCCGGGTCACCGAGGACTACAAGCTGCCGTCGCCGTCCGCGGTGTGGCACAGCCTTAGGGAGATGTGGCTGCAGGGGACGCTGCTGGATGTCGTGTGGACCAGTGTCTCGCGCGGTCTGCTCGGCTTCGTGCTGGCCGTCCTCATCGGTACGCCGCTGGGTCTGCTGGTCGCCCGGGTGAAGATCATCCGAGCGGCGATCGGCCCGATCCTGTCCGGCCTGCAGTCGCTGCCGTCGGTCGCCTGGGTCGCTCCGGCCATCATCTGGCTGGGTCTCGACGACCGGACGATGTACGCGGTGATCCTGCTGGGCGCGGTCCCCTCGGTCGCCAACGGGCTGGTGTCCGGCGTCGACCAGGTGCCGCCGCTGTTCCTGCGGGCGGGCCGCACCCTCGGCGCGACCGGGCTGCGCGGGACCTGGCACATCGTCCTGCCGGCCGCGCTGCCCGGCTATCTGGCGGGGCTGAAGCAGGGCTGGGCGTTCTCCTGGCGTTCGCTGATGGCCGCCGAGATCATCGCCTCGTCGCCCGATCTCGGCCTGGGCCTGGGCCAGTTGCTGGAGAACGGCCGCAACAACTTCGACATGCCGGGCATCTTCCTCGCCATCATCCTCATCCTGTTCGTCGGCATCGCCATCGACCTGCTGGTCTTCAGTCCGCTGGAGCGCCGGGTCCTGCGCGGCCGCGGCCTCGTCGCCAAGAACTGAGCCGCCCCATGTCACGCCCCGTCCTCCTCGTCATCGCCCATGGCAGCCGCGACCCGCGGCATGCCGCGACCGTGCACACGCTCACCGCGCGGGTACGGGCGCTGCGGCCCGGTCTGCGCGTGGAGACGGGCTTCCTGGACTTCAG
>DATCWZ010000634.1:0-6871 GCA_036566065.1 Streptomyces sp.
CCCGGCCAACCCGCCCACCGCCCCGCGCCCGCCCGCCGGGCCGACCGCCCTGGAGGAACCGGCCGGCCCGCTGCCGTACGACGTGAGCCCCTTCGCCCGCGAGCGGCATGTCTGGCTGGGGCTGCACGCGGCGGTGACCCGGAGCCTCGCGCAGGGGTCGATGGTCGTCTTCAGCTAGGGCCTCTCGTTCGGATCGTGCTGGGCTGATCCGAACGAAAAAACCCTAGGACACCGCCCCGTGGCCCGTTACCGGGGCGGTTCCGGCGGCCGCTGCCTGGGCATGTTCGGCCGGGCGACCGACGGCATCGAGAACCTCCCGTGCTGCGGGTTCTGCTCGTGCCGGGAACCCGCAGCGCCCGACACCAGCGACTGCATCCCCATGGGCGCGGGCCCGGCCCGGAACTCGACCATCCAGTCCGCGGTCTCCGACCGTACGAGCTCCGTGATGTCCTCGGAGAACCGGCGCAGTACCCCGAGGCAGCGTTCCGCCGCCTCGCTGGCCGTGCCGTCCGTCGGGCCGAGCACCTCCCGTACGCACTCGGAAGCCCAGTCGAACTGCAGCACCTGCAGGCGCCGCTGCACGGCCTGCGCCGTCGCGAGATCCCTTATCCAGCCCGAGGTCATGCCGAAGTAGCGGTCGCACGCCATGCACGCGGCGCCCAGCAGCAGCGACAGATAGCCCAGGCCCGCCGCGCCGTTCAGTGCGGCCGTCAGGTCGAGCAGCGGCAGGGCGGCGCCCGCGATCACCCCGGACGCCGTGCCGAGCCGCAGCAGCCTGGCCCCGAGCCGCTTGCGGACCCGGTCCCGCAGATACCACTCGGCGGTGTCCAGGGCGCCCGACTCGACCCAGCGGTAGAGCTCGTCGAGCCGTTCCGCGGGTTCCCCCCAGTCGCCGTGCGGGAAGGGGCGGCCGGTCAGGTCACGGGCACCCGTAAGGTAACGCGAACCGGACCGCTCGGTTCCGGCGTTTGCACCGGAACCCGCGTCTGATTCCTTGCGGGGCGGCCCGTCGGGCTGCATCTCCGGCTGGCTCACCGGGGCACTCCTCTGCACTCTGTGTTCGGCGCCTGTCGACACTCCGCGTTCGGCGCGGTATCGACGCGAATCGGCACGGGTTCTCGGACACGGGCGGATTCCGGCCTGGCGGCGCTTCCCCACCCCGCGTAACACTGCGTTACCAGCGATGTGCGAGTGTCGCCGATACGTATGCCCTTCCTACCGCCGAATGGTGGGCCATGGTGTGGAAAACGCAGGATTCCCGCCTGTACAGGGCCTCTGGTCAGGTATAGGAGCCTCGGAGGTAGTTCCGAAATCTCACCCGAAAGAGTTGCACTCCGGTGGGTGGGGCGGGGTGACCGGTGACCACGTAGGCTCGGCTCAACGAAACATTCGTCGTCGAAATGCCTGGAGTGACCGTGATTCCCGGTGGTGGTCAGCGTGGTGGTCCGAGTGGTGGTCAGCCCAACATGCAGCAGCTCCTTCAGCAGGCCCAGAAGATGCAGCAGGATCTTGCCGAGGCCCAGCGGGAACTGGCCGCGGCCGAGGTCGAGGGACAGGCGGGCGGCGGCCTGGTGAAGGCCACCGTGACCGGTTCCGGCGACCTGCGCGGCCTGGTCATCGACCCCGCGGCCGTGGACCCCGAGGACACCGAGACGCTGGCGGACCTCGTCGTCGCCGCGGTGCAGGCGGCGAACGAGAACGCGCAGCGGCTCCAGGAGGAGAAGCTGGGCCCGCTGGCGGAGGGCCTGGGCGGCATCCCGGGGCTGGGCTGACGGCCCGGACGCAGCACCTATTGATACCCGGGCGTACCAACTACGGTACGGATACGGAGCAGGGCGACAGAGCAGTGGAGAGGCGTTCCGTTGTACGAAGGCGTGGTTCAGGAGCTCATCGACGAGCTGGGCAGGCTGCCCGGCGTCGGTCCCAAGAGCGCGCAGCGGATCGCCTTCCATGTCCTGCAGGCCGAGCCCACCGACGTACGCCGTCTCGCGCACGCCCTCCTCGAAGTCAAGGACAAGGTCCGGTTCTGCGAGGTGTGCGGCAATGTGGCCGAGCAGGAGCGCTGCGGGATCTGCCGTGACGCCCGCCGCGACCGGACGGTGATCTGTGTGGTCGAGGAGCCGAAGGATGTCATCGCGGTCGAGCGGACCCGCGAGTTCCGGGGCCGCTATCACGTGCTCGGCGGGGCGATCAGTCCCATCGAGGGCGTCGGTCCCGACGATCTGCGCATACGGGAGCTGCTGGCCAGGCTCGCGGACGGTTCGGTCACCGAGCTGATCCTGGCGACGGACCCCAATCTGGAGGGCGAGGCCACGGCGACGTATCTGGCGCGGATGGTCAAACCGATGGGCCTGAGAGTGACGCGGCTGGCCAGCGGGCTGCCGGTGGGCGGCGATCTGGAGTACGCGGACGAGGTGACCCTCGGGCGTGCGTTCGAGGGGAGGCGGCTGCTCGATGTGTGAGCACGGAACGAGGTCTGACGCGGCGTCCGGTGCCGTATCTGACGAGGGTTTTATGTTCGGCGACGCTATGTTCTACTCACCGTTCGCGGCCCTGCTCACGGGAGGTCTCCTCGATGTCTGACGCCACGCTGAACTCGGTCACGCAGGACCCGGACGACTTCGCCGTCCAGATCGCGGACCAGATCAAGACGTTCATCGTCGCGGTCTCGGAGGTGTCCAAGGTCGAGGAGCCCGAGGAGGCCGTGCCCGTCCTGCTGCTCCAGGTCTCGCAGCTCCTGCTCGCGGGAGGCAGGCTCGGCGCGTACGAGGACATCCTCCCGGACGAGCGCTACGAGCCGGACCTGGGCAACGAGCCGGACGCCGACGGACTGCGCGAGCGCTTCGCGGCCCTGCTGGAGCCGATCGACATCTACTCCGAGGTCTTCGACCCGTACCAGCCCCGCAGGTCCCCCGTGCCGCACCGGATCTCCGACGACCTGGCCGACCTGGTCACGGACCTGCGCCACGGCCTGGCCCACTACGAGGCGGACCGGGCGGCCGAGGCGCTGTGGTGGTGGCAGTTCTCGTACTTCTCCAACTGGGGCTCGACCGCCTCCGCCACCCTGCGCGCGCTGCAGTCCCTGATCGCGCACATCCGGCTGAACCAGCCGCTGGAGGAGCTCGACGGCCTGGACACCGACCAGGACCCGGGCGAGGACGACCTGGCCGAGGAGGCCGGGCGCGTGATGGCCGCGGAGATCGCGGGACCGCTGGGGCTGCGGCCGGTGCAGTAGCGGGGGCGCCGCGGGGTTCTCGCCTGTGTCCTGGGCCACACACAGGCGTACGCCGCCTGTCGGCGGGAAGCAGCAGCTCACGAGCGGTCCGGGGCCGCGCGCCGTACCGGCCGGTGAGCGGGACATCTCACCATCCGGTAAGGAGGGGCCGATTCCGGAGCGCTCGTTAAACTGAGCCGACCGCACCATTGATTGAGCGAGGAGCGCACGTGGGCCTTGTCGTGCAGAAGTACGGAGGCTCATCCGTAGCCGATGCCGAAGGCATCAAGCGCGTCGCCAAGAGGATCGTCGATGCCAAGAAGACCGGCAACCAGGTGGTTGTCGTGGTGTCAGCGATGGGCGACACGACGGACGAGTTGATCGAGCTCGCCGAGCAGGTATCCCCGATGCCCGCCGGACGTGAATTCGACATGCTGCTGACCGCCGGAGAGCGGATCTCCATGGCCCTGCTGGCCATGGCGATCAAAAACCTGGGCCACGAGGCCCAGTCGTTCACGGGCAGCCAGGCCGGTGTCATCACCGACTCGGTCCACAACAAAGCGCGCATCATCGACGTCACGCCGGGCCGCATCCGGACCTCGATCGACCAGGGCAATATCGCCATCGTCGCCGGGTTCCAGGGGGTGAGCCAGGAGGGCAAGGACATCACCACCCTCGGCCGGGGCGGATCCGACACCACAGCCGTCGCGCTGGCCGCCGCGCTGAACGCCGAGGTCTGTGAGATCTACACCGATGTGGACGGCGTGTACACCGCCGACCCGCGGGTCGTGAAGAAGGCCCGTAAGATCGACTGGATTTCCTTCGAGGACATGCTGGAACTGGCGGCGTCCGGCTCCAAGGTGCTGCTGCACCGCTGTGTGGAGTACGCCCGCCGATACGACATCCCGATCCATGTCCGCTCGTCCTTCTCCGGACTGAGCGGCACCTGGGTCAGCAACAAGCCGCAAGGGGCCCAGAAGATGGAGCACGCCATCATCTCCGGAGTCGCCCACGACGTCTCCGAAGCCAAGATCACGGTCGTCGGTGTGCCCGACCAGCCGGGTGAGGCCGCCGCGATCTTCCGTACCATCGCGGACGCCGAGGTCAATATCGACATGGTGGTGCAGAACGTCTCCGCCGCGTCGACGGGCCTGACCGACATCTCGTTCACGCTCCCCAAGGCGGAGGGCCGCAAGGCCATCGACGCCCTTGAGCGCAATCGTCCGGGCATCGGCTTCCAATCGCTGCGTTACGACGACCAGATCGGCAAGATCTCGCTGGTCGGCGCGGGCATGAAGACCAACCCGGGCGTCACCGCGGCGTTCTTCGAGGCGCTGTCCGACGCCGGTGTGAACATCGAGCTGATCTCGACGTCTGAGATCCGCATCTCGGTCGTCACGCGCGCCGACGACGTGCCCGGGGCCGTCTGCGCCGTACACACCGCCTTCGGTCTCGACAGCGACACCGACGAGGCCATTGTCTACGGGGGCACCGGACGATGACAGCACGCCGCCCATCGCTCGCGGTCGCCGGCGCGACCGGGGCGATCGGCGGCGTCATGCTCCAGATCATTTCGCAGCACGCGGACGTCTGGGGCGAGGTGAGGCTGATCGGCCCGCCCGCCGACGCGGGCCGCGAGCTCTCCGTACGCGGTGAGACGGCCGAGGTCCTGGCCCTCACCGAGGACGCGTTCGACGGCATCGACGTGGCCGTGTTCCTTCTGCCGGACGAGGTGTCCGCCCGGTGGGCACCCGTCGCCGCGGCCAGGGGCGCCGTGGTCATCGACGACTCGGCGGCGTTCCGGCTGGACGACGACGTGCCCCTGGTGGTCCCCGAGATCAATTCCCATGCCGCGCGGCTCAGGCCACGCGGCATTGTCGCGTCCCCCAACTGCACGACGCTCTCCTTGATCGTCGCGATCGGGGCGCTGCACGCCGAGTTCGGGCTGCGGGAGCTGATCGTCTCCTCGTACCAGGCGGTGAGCGGCGAGGGCAGGGACGGCGTCGCCGCGCTGCGCGAGCAGTTGTCGCTGGTGGCAGGTACGGAACTGGGCACGCACCCCGGGGACGTACGGCGGGCCGTGAGCGACGGCGGCAAGAGCCCCTTCGCGGCGCCGGTGGCGCTGAACGTCGTGCCGTGGGCCGGGACGGACGCCGGGAACGGCTGGTCCTCCGAGGAACTGTCCATCCGCGAGGAGTGCCGCAAGGTCCTCGGTCTGCCCGGCCTGCGGGTCTCGGCGACGTGTGTGTACGTCCCGGTCGTCGCGACGCACTCCATGTCCGTCCACGCGCGCTTCGAGAAGGAGGTCGCCGTGCACCGCGCCCACGAGGTGCTGGCGACCGCGCCCGGGGTGGTGCTCTTCGACAGTCCGGCGGCCGGTGACTTCCCCACGCCGTCCGATGTGGTGGGCACCGATCCGACCTGGGTGGGCCGGGTCCGGCAGTCGATGGATGACCCCAGAGCGGTCGAAATGTTTATTTGCGGCGATAATCTCCGAAAAGGGGCGGCACTGAACGTGGCGCAAATCGCCGAATCGGTAGCCGCCCAATTTCCCCGGGGCTGATCGAACCTATTTTGTAGGATCTGTGTGCAGACAGTGAGCAACTAATTGGTCTGCGCCTCTTGAGCTGGGACGTTGTCGTATCCGACGATGATCTCCTGGCCTCCCGCAACCGCCGGAAGGACGCCTGGCGTCTGTGTCGGCACTTCATGCGTGGCTGAGAGTGTTATCGGGGCACTTGGGGAAGAGTGGGTACGAATGAGGGCATGTCGCACAGCGCCGAACAAGGTGCCGGTCGCGTACAACCCTGACGGGGGTAAACGTGTCCAACTGGCGTGGCAGAGGTTCTCGACATCACAGTGGTGGCTCCATTGCGGGGCGCTTCGGCGCGCCCGCGCCGGCGGCTTCGCGCACCCGGCGGGATGCCGGTGATCGCGCGCATGCCCGCAGCACGGTCCACCCGGCTGCCGTCCCAGCGCGAGGGCGCTGACGACTCGGTGGCGGCAGGGACGACGGTCGACCATCTCACCGAGACCTACCGCGCCCACTACCGTTCACTGCTCGGCCTCGCGGCCCTGCTGCTGGACGACACCGCGTCCTGCGAGGACGTGGTGCAGGAGGCGTTCATCCGCGTGCACTCGGCGCGCAAACGGGTGCGCGACCCGGAGAAGACCCTGGCGTATCTGCGCCAGACCGTGGTCAACCTGTCCCGCTCGGCGCTGCGTCGCCGGATCCTCGGGCTGAAGCTGCTCTCCAAGCCCATGCCGGACATGGCGAGCGCGGAGGAGGGGGCGTACGACCGGCTGGAACGGGACGCGCTGATCAAGGCCATGAAGGGGCTGCAGCGACGGCAGCGAGAGGTGCTGGTGCTGCGCTACTTCTCGGATATGACGGAGGCCCAGGTCGCTGCGACACTGGGCATATCGCTGGGCTCGGTCAAGGCGTACGGCTCACGGGGCATAGCGGCACTGCGCGTGGTGATGGAGGCGCAGGCATGACCGGGCCCGAGCACAGGCATGACGATGACCGGACTGGATACGGAATTGTGAACCACGGGCCGGAGAACTCCCCGAGCAGCGAACGGAACGGCGACCTGAGCGGCGGAACGGACGGGCTGTCACCCGTGCCACCCGTGCCACCCGCGGCACCGGCTGCCG
>DATCWZ010000861.1:0-4256 GCA_036566065.1 Streptomyces sp.
GCTTGGCGGCCGCGCGGGCGAGCAGGACCGCGGTGATGGCGGCGAGCTCCTCGGGGCCGGCCTGGCCCTTCTCGACGCGCAGCACTGACTCGGCGGGGGGGACGCTCATGGTGGTGTCTCCGTCTCTGGGCATTCTGGGCAGCTCGGGCGTTCTGTGCGGTCCGGCGCGTTCGCCGGTGCCGCGGCGGCGTCTACTGCGGCGGGTTGCCGTGCTTGCGGGACGGCAGGTCGGCGTGCTTGGTACGGAGCATCGCGAGGGAGGCGATCAGCACCTCGCGCGTCTCGGCGGGGTCGATGACGTCGTCGACCAGGCCGCGCTCCGCGGCGTAGTAGGGGTGCATCAGCTCGGCCTTGTACTCCTTGACCATGCGTGCCCGCATGGCGTCGGGGTCCTCGGCGTCCGCGATCTGGCGGCGGAAGATGACGTTGGCGGCACCTTCGGCGCCCATCACCGCGATCTCGTTGGTGGGCCAGGCATAGGTGAGGTCGGCCCCGATGGACTGGCTGTCCATGACGATGTAGGCGCCTCCGTATGCCTTGCGCAGAATCAGCGAGATCCTCGGCACGGTGGCGTTGCAGTACGCGTAGAGGAGCTTCGCTCCGTGGCGGATGATCCCACCGTGCTCCTGGTCGACGCCCGGCAGGAAGCCGGGGACGTCCAGCAGAGTGACGATGGGGATGTTGAAGGCATCGCACATCTGGACGAACCGCGCGGCCTTCTCGGACGCCTCGATGTCCAGCACCCCGGCCAGCGACTGCGGCTGGTTGGCGACGATGCCGACGACCTGGCCGTCGAGCCGGGTCAGCGCGCAGATGATGTTGCGGGCCCAGCGCTCGTGGATCTCCAGGTAGTCGCCGTCGTCGACAAGCTCCTCGATCACCTTGTGCATGTCGTACGGGCGGTTGCCGTCGGCCGGTACCAGGTCCAGCAGAGCCTCGCAGCGCCGGTCCACCGGGTCGTCGCCGGCCACGGTCGGCGGGTTCTCCCGGTTGTTGGACGGCAGCATCCCGAGCAGGTAGCGGACCTCCGCGATGCAGGTCTCCTCGTCGTCGTACGCGAAGTGCGCGACGCCCGAGGTCTCGGCGTGCACGTCCGCGCCGCCGAGCCCGTTCTGGGTGATCTCCTCGCCGGTGACCGCCTTGACGACGTCCGGTCCCGTGATGAACATCTGCGAGGTCTCACGGACCATGAAGACGAAGTCGGTCAGGGCGGGGCTGTAGGCCGCGCCGCCCGCGCACGGGCCGAGCATCACGCTGATCTGCGGGATGACACCGGAGGCACGCGTGTTGCGCTGGAAGATCCCGCCGTATCCGGCGAGGGCGCTCACGCCCTCCTGGATCCGGGCACCGGCGCCGTCGTTCAGCGAGACCAGCGGGGCACCGGCCGAGATGGCCATGTCCATGATCTTGTGGATCTTGGTGGCGTGGGCCTCGCCCAGCGCGCCGCCGAAGATCCGGAAGTCGTGCGCGTAGACGAAGACCGTACGGCCCTCGACTGTGCCCCAGCCGGTGATGACACCGTCCGTGTAAGGCTTCTTGGTCTCCAGGCCGAACCCGGTCGCCCGGTGCCGGCGAAGCTGCTCGACCTCCTTGAACGAGCCGGGGTCCACCAGCAGTTCGATACGCTCACGGGCCGTCAGCTTGCCCTTGGCGTGCTGTGCCTCGGTCGCCCGGTCGCTCGGTCCTCGCCACGCCTGCTCGCGCAGGGCGAGCAGCTCGGCCACCCGGCCACGGGTATCGCTCGACTCACCCTGGGTCTCGTCCACAACGGTCATGTACCGACCCTACGAACCCGCGCCCGCTATGACTGCCGTTGACTCCGCACAGTCTCCTGCCCCGTTTCCTGGTGGCACCCAACAGAACCGTACCGGCATTGAGCCGATCTGCCAGGTCACAACGGTGACGCATTGTGGGGCCTCCACAAACGGAATGCTGTGGCATGCGGCACATACCGCCCATCGCGACGCGCCGCGGATCCACCGTCCTAGCGGACCCGACAGTACCGAACGGCACCTGAGGGTCCCCGTCCCTCCCTCCCGGACGGGGGCACCTCGCTCCGTGCGTACGGGTCAGCAGCCGCCGCAGTTGTAGTAGGTCACGTCCCAGTGGTTGCCCTCGTCGGCGTAGACGTTGCCGGAGCCGGACTTCCACTGCGGGGCACCGTCGCCCCGGAGACCGATGTAGCTGAACGCGCTCTTGATGTAGTTCGTCAGACAGGTGCTCTTGCCGTAGTCGAGCTTGTAGCCGTTCCAGTGCGAGTACGTGCCGCTCGCGTGCCCGGTCTCGGTGCCGCCGGTGATGTTGAGCGCGCAGCCGATGGCGCCCTTGAGCGTCTGTGCCCCCTGGGCGGTGGCCAGGTTGAGCTGCTCGAAGGACGTACAGGTGGCGACATACCGGTCGGAGCAGCCGCCCGAGGACGACCAGGTGATCCCGGAGGACCGGAACCGGGTGGTGGCCTGGGAGTGGGTGAGCTTGGTTACGGCGTGCGCCTCGGTCACACCGCTGCCGAGAATGCCGGCGCCCGGCACGAAGAGCACGCCGAGCACGAGGGCAAGGGCGGTCAGCACCGGACGGATCCTGGGACGGGACACAGTCACCATGGGGGGATTCCTCCTGCTCATGACAATTCAGGGTCAGGAGAGATAGTGCCCGAGTTCTACGCGCGTCCGCCAGAGCCCGTACCGGACCCGTACGGCGGCCGGTGCGACTTCCGGAAGGGACTGGACCCTTAATGTTGAACTTTGAACAAGATGGGTCTACGCTAAGTCTCGTTGAAGGTTAAACAAACCTCGCAAACCTCACAAATGTCGATCACGTCTCCCCGAGGAGGAGCCATGGCTCTGTTCAACCGCAAGACCGACGATGCCGCGCCCACCACCACCGCCCCCCTCACCGTGGACCCCGCACTGGCCGCGCTCACGGGTGACTACACGATCGACCCGGTCCACAGCACCATCGGCTTCACCGTGCGCCACGCCATGGTCACCAACATCCGCGGCTCCTTCGGCGAGCACGAGGGCAAGCTGAAGCTGGACGGCACCGACCCGGCCAACTCCTCCGCCTCGATCGACGTCAAGATCGCCAGCGTCGACACCGGCATCGCCGACCGCGACGGCCACCTGGTCAGCGGCGACTTCTTCGAGGCCGAGAAGTACCCCCTGATGACCTTCCGTTCGACGAAGGCCGAGCAGCTCGGTGACGACACGTACCGCATCACGGGCGACCTGACCATCAAGGACGTCACCCGCCCGCTCTCCATCGACCTCGAATTCAACGGCTCCGCCACCGACCCGTTCGGCAACCAGCGCGTCGGCTTCGAGGGCCGCGCCGAGATCCTGCGCTCCGACTGGGGCCTGACCTACAACGCGGCGCTGGAGACCGGCGGCGTGCTGGTCGGCGACAAGGTCAAGCTGAACTTCGACATCTCCGCGATCAAGGACGCCGCGCCGGAGGCCTGACCCGGACCGTCACCTGCCGCGACGGCGCGTCACCCCCGGAGGTCCGGGGGGCGCGCCGTCGCGGCATCGGCGCGTCACCCCCGGCGGCGGAGCTTCAGCGCGTTGTCGGTACGGGTGGTGGGGCGGCCCTCCGGGTCGTTCTGGATCCGCTCGTGCTCTTCGCTGAGCAGCACCTCCCACTTCCCCTTCGGGAGTTCCAGGGAGGCCAGAACCTCGTCCGTGCTCGGGAAGTGGATCTCTGGGTGGTGGTCGTGCTCCCATGCCGGGAAGCCCCCGTGTCCGACGACCAGGAGCACTCCCCCGGGTGCCACGGCACCGGCCGCCCGACGCAGAATCCGCTCGCGCGGCAGGGTACCCATCGAGTGCAGGAACTGGGCCGAGACCAGGTCGTACTCCCCCTCGGGGAACGTGACCCCCAGGTCGTACCACTGCCAGTCGACCCGGTCGCTCACCCCGGCCTCGGCCGCATGTGCGGCGGCCCGGTCCAGCGCGACACGCGAGATGTCGGTGGCGGTGACCTGCCAGCCCTGCCGGGCGAGCCATACCGCGTCGGCGCCCTCCCCGCAGCCGAGGTCCAGAGCGCGTCCGGGCTTCAGGTCCTTCACTTCACGGACGAAGACGACGTTCGGGTTACCGCTCCAGATCCGGTCGCTCTCGCGGTACCGGTCGTCCCAGAGTTCCGCGTCGGACGCGTCGGACGCGTCGGACGTGGACGTCGTGTGGGACGCGGTGCTGTCGTGGGTCATCGGGTCTCCTGCAGTCCGTGGCGGCGGTTCCCAAGCACACGCTCGGTGACAT
>DATCWZ010000239.1:0-2767 GCA_036566065.1 Streptomyces sp.
CCTTGGCGATCTCTTCGATGAATTGGCGGGTCTGTTCCACATTCAGCGCCTGAGCCCGCAGATGCTCGTACATGACACTGTATCGCTGCACATCATGCGCTTTCTCCAGATAGAGATCGCTGGTGACGCCTTCGATGTAGACCACGCTGGAGTCCGCGGCATCGGGGAATTCCAGGATCGCGTACTGCCCGTTGATACCCGGGTGCGCCCCCATGTCGAAGGGCAGTACCTGCACGGTCACATGCGGCAGTTGCGACTGCGCGATGAGGTGTTCGAGCTGATTGACCATCACCTGCTTTCCGCCGACGAGTCGGCGCAGGGCGGCCTCATCGATCACCGCCCACAGCCGCAACGGGTGTTCGGGTGCGCTGATCCGGTCCTGGCGGCGGGCCCGGACGCTGACCCGCTTCTCGATGTCGGACGGCGGCGCCTCGGGAAGTGCGCCGCTGATCAGCGCCTCCGCGTACTCCCGGGTCTGCAGCAGGCCGGGGACGACTTGGGGTTCGTACACCCTGAGCGACGCGGCATCCGTCTCAAGACCGATGTAGACGCTGTACGGGATGTCGCCGAAGGCATGCCACCAGCCCTGCTGGCGGGAGTCCTTGGCCATCTGCATGAGCGAGTCGACGATACGGTGGTCCTCGACCTCGTACACACCGCAGAGATCACGGACATCGCGCTGGCTGATGGAGCGGCGGCCGTTTTCCAGACGACTGATCTTCGACTGCGAGACCAGCAGCCGCTCGGCCACCTCTTCGGCCGTCATGCCTTTGATCTCGCGCAGTCGGCGCAACTCCTGGCCCAACCGACGTCGTCTGACGGTGGGATTGACGTTGGACGGCACGGAAACGGCACCTCCGGCTGTGTAGCTGTGCGTATCTACTGCTCAGCAGATTGCCACCCCCGGCACCGTACGCGCTGGGAAATGACCACACACGGGAGCGCGGGACAGCCGGTGGATCCGGCTGCCCCGCGCCTGGTGCGGCTCCCGAACCGGCTCTTGGAAACATCGGTGCGGCGGTATTCGGTTCTCCGCGCGAGGCTCGGCGCGGTCGGTGCGATCAGTGCACGGAGGTGGGTGTCCTGCTTCCGCGGCGCGCGTGCGCTTGCGGCTGCAACGGAACGCCCGCCGTCTGCTGATTACGGCGTGGCTGTACGGCCACCCCGTTCTGGACGTCCATCACGGCATGTGCCACGAGGCCGCCCATCGGATCGTGCCTGATCAGATCCCGGAGCCTGGACCGCGAAGAGCGTCCCTCGTTTCCGGGGTAGAGGTGCTTGCCGAGTCCGACCGCATGGGCCAGCGCGGCGAGCGCCGCGGTCCGCGGGTCCGGCGGTACGCCGGTGCGGATCGCACTGTCCAGCCGGGTCTTTATGTCCCGGCTGATTGCCGTGTCCGTCGCCTGATAACGAGTCGTCGGCAGCACTCCGCACATCTGGCCCGCCACGGCATGCACCATGCCGCACCGCTCCAGATGAGCGAGGTAGATCTGACGGAGCCCCAGCCGGGGCCCGCCGATCCAGTGGACGGCCCGGACCGGACTGCCGCGACGGCGCAGCAGTTCCAGTGCGGAGTCCAGAGTTGGATCTCCTGTCGGCCGTGGCATCACCACGGCGATACGATCCCCGTCAGGGGCTATCCGTCCTGCCAGAGCCAGCTCTACTAGCTGTGCCCCGGCCAGGCCGAGGTCGAGCGACTGCGGCTGCGCTGTGGTACCCGTGGTCGGGTTCAGAGCGAGCAACAGAAGCTCTTCCGGAATTGTTCTGCGGCTCCTGCCCATCCATGCCTCCCCGCGTGGATGAATGACAGGGTGACCCCTCTCACATTGGTCTGTCGAGGGCGCCTGTGTGCTTTGTAAGGGAACCGTTAGGTATGTCGTTCTCGTCTGGCAGACCGGTCAAGCGTTCACACAGGACACTGATAGATGGTTCGGACAGTGCGGGGATGTCCCCGCACCGCATGGATGGAGGCATCGGTGGCGGGCGAGTCCCCCGACAGGTCGGAGCAGCGGAAGTCGTCGGGGACGGCTCCGGAGGAAGGCGATCCGCGCCTTACCGTGCGTCGCGAACCGGCCGCGAGTTCGGCTGCGGATACGGACAGGGATACGGGTACGGACACGGACACGGCGGTGTTCCGCTCGCCCTCCGTCTCCGCCGGGGAGCCCGACGCGGATGGTACGGAGCAGCCCGGGGACGCCGCCAAGGGCCCTGAGGGGGGCTCCACGGGCCGTGACGGCGGTACGAGGACCGCGGAGGACGCCGACGAGCCGGATGAGGCGGACGAGGCCACTGGGGCGGCTGGGGCGGGCGAGGACGACCCAGAGCCTGAGGCTGAGGCCGAGCCTGAGCCCGAACCCGCGGCGGAACCCGTGGACGTACCCGCGGACCCCGACGAGACGGGCAGTGTGCGCTTGCGGGCCGCTGTGGCCGCGTGGGTGTCCGCCGATGCCCCGGGCGCGGGCCCGGACGCCGCAGACACCGATGACCCCGACGACGGGAGCGCCGACACCGGGAGCGCCGACGCGCCCCACGTACCGGAAGCCCGCGACTCCCGTACTGCCGGAACTGGAAGCACCGCGAAGGCGCCCGCGAGCGCGGAACCCGATGCCGATGTCGACGCCGATGCGGACGAGCAGGGAATCGATCACCCGACCGCCGTCTTCAAGGCTCCCCGGCCTCCCCGGCGCGACCAGCCGACGACCGCGCTGAGGATCCCACCGAAGGCACCGAAGGCACCGAAGGCACCGAAGGCACCGAAGCCCGCAGC
>DATCWZ010000780.1:0-3811 GCA_036566065.1 Streptomyces sp.
GAACCCGCACGCCGTGCATGCGAACTTCGCCTGGGTGAGGCGGTTCTCCTTCGCGACATGCCCGCATTCGGGGCATGTGCGGGAGGTGTTGCGCGCGTCCACCGGGACCACGAGGCGACCGGCACTCTCAGCCTTGTTCGCCAGGATTCCGAGGAACTGCGCCCAGCCCGCGTCGAGGATGCTGCGGTTGAGTCCGGCCTTCGCGGCAGCACCGTTCGGCAGGAAGCCGCCGGGCTGCCCGGGGTCGGCCTTGGGGGCGGGGCTCTTGGTCATGCCCCCTGTGTTCAGCCGCTCGTGTGCGATCACGTCGTGGCCGGTGATGAGCGCGCGTGCGGTCTTGTGGTGGAAGTCGGCGCGCCGGCGCCGGATCCTGCCGTGCAGCTTGGCGACCTTCCGGGCGGCGGCCCGATGTGCCTTGGTGCGCCGCCTGGTGCGCTTGGGGAACGTCGCGAGGTGCCGCTGTGCTTCGGCCAGTTCGTCGGCCATCGCTTGGAGGAAGCGCGGGTTGACGACGTGTTCGCCGTCCGAGGTGGTCAGGAAGTGGGTAACGCCCATGTCGATACCGACGATCGCCCCGGTGGGCGGCAGTTCCTCGGCCGGCACGTTGTCGCAGGCGAGGACGACGTACCAGCGGTTTCCTTCGCGTTTCACCGAGATCGTCTTGACGCGGCCCTGGACGGGCCGGTGCTGGTGCACGCGGAGGTGTCCGATGCCCTGGAGGCGGACGCGGGTGACGGGATCGTGGGGGGTGGAGTCCCAGCGGCAGCCGTCGCCGTCCCTGGGAAAGGTCACGGTGTCGAAGTGCCCGACGCCCTTGAACCTGGGGTAGCCCGGTGTCCGCCCGGCCCTGACGCGTCGGAAGAAGGCTTGGAACGCCTTGTCAAGGCGGCGCAGGGTGGCCTGCTGGGAGGAGAACGACCAGCGTCCCTGACGCTCCGGATCGAACGCCCGGATCGCCTTGAGCTGCGCGGACTGGTCCCCGTACTTGACGCTCGTCTTCGAGGTGTGCCGGTAGGCGTCGCGGCGTTCCTGGAGGGCGCCGTTGTACAGCGAGCAGTGGTCCCGCAGTATCTCGTCCAGCGCGGCCGTCTGACGGGCCGTGGGGCGCAGGAGGAACTTGTACGCGCGGATCACGGACCGTCCCCCTTCTTCCACGGGCGTTCCCACTGGGTGTTGATGTACTCCTCAACCGTCGCCGCGGATACCGCGCCGGCCGATGCCGCGAAGTACGACGACGACCACAGCGTCGGCATCCGCGACTTCAGGTGCGGGAACTCCTCACGCAACACGTGGGAAGTGAAGCCCTTGAACTGGTTGGCCACGTACGAGGCCGACGATTTCGGGTCGTGCTTGACGAAGAGGTGGACCTGGTCGGGCATCACCTCAAGGGCGATGATCTCCCAGCCGTGTTCGTCCGCCTTCTGCCGGATCAGTTCGTCCAGGCGTTCAGCGACCCGGCCGTCGAGGACGGGACGGCGGTACTTCGGGCACCACACCACGTGAAGTCCGAGGTCATACACGCCGCCGGAGAACCGGCGAACCTTCTTGGTCACAGCCACACGATCACTATACACGCGCCGCAGGTCTAGTGCAGCGAAAGGTGCGTTCAGGTGAACAGTGCAGATCCACCCACCCAGTTGAGGTCAGAGCTGCCCACAGAAGCCATTCCCCACCCCGCCGAAGCGGGGCATCCCCTGGCTAGGCCCTGATGGATCAGGGGAACATCGGCGGCACACGCGTCACGAATCATGCGGAAAGCGTAAACAGCGCCCGGACCGGGCCCGCCCCCGGCCGGACGGAACCCGGCGCCGCGCAGTAACGTCCCGCCACACGCCAACCCGGCTCCACACCCGACGGCCAGGGGACTTATGAGCAGCGACAGCACCACCAGCACCGTCGTCAACGGCGGAATATCGTTCTGGTACGCCCATGAGGGCACCCCCGTCCCCCGCGAACCCCTGCCGGGCGACAGCACCGCGGACGTCTGCATCGTCGGCGGCGGCTTCACCGGGCTCTGGACGGCGTACTACCTGAAGAAGGCCGTCCCCTTCCTCAACATCACCGTCCTGGAAGCCAGGTTCTGCGGCTACGGCGCCTCCGGCCGCAACGGCGGCTGGCTCTACAACGGCATCGCGGGCCGCGACCGCTACGCCCGCCTGCACGGCCACGACGCCGCCGTACGCCTTCAGCAGGCCATGAACGCCACCGTCGGCGAGGTCATCCTTACCGCCGCCGAGGAGAAGATCGACGCCGACATCCACCACGGCGGGGTCCTCGAAGTGGCCCGCACTCCCGCCCAGTTCACCCGCCTCAAGGACGCCCACTCCGTCGAGATCGCCTTCGGCCAGCACGACCACGTCCTGCTCGGCGCCCGCGAGACCGCCGCACGCGTCCGCGTCACCGGAACCGTCGGCTCCGCCTGGCACCCCCACGGCGCCCGCCTGCACCCCGCCAAGCTCGTCAAGGGTCTCGCCGACACCGTGGAAGCGCTCGGCGTCACCATCCACGAGTCCACGCCCGTCACCGAGATCAAGCCCAAGCACGCCCACACCCCGTACGGCACCGTCCGCGCCCCGTACATCCTGCGCTGCACCGAGGGCTTCACCGCCAACCTCAAGGGCCACAAGCGCACCTGGCTCCCCATGAACTCCTCCATGATCGCCACCGAGCCGCTCACCGACGCCGTCTGGGACACCATCGGCTGGAACGGCCGCGAGACCCTCGGCGACCTGGCCCACGCCTATATGTACGCCCAGCGCACCGCCGACAACCGCATCGCGATCGGCGGACGGGGCTTCCCCTACCGCTACGGATCGGCCACCGACAACGACGGCGGCACCCGGCCCGCCACCGTCGAGGCCCTGCGCTCCCTCCTGGTCCGCTTCTTCCCGACCACCGCGGGCGCCCGCATCGACCACGCCTGGTCAGGCGTCCTCGGTGTCCCCCGCGACTGGTGCGCCACCGTCACCCTCGACCGCTCCACCGGCCTGGGCTGGGCGGGCGGCTACGTCGGCTCCGGGGTCGCCACCTCCAACCTCGCCGCCCGCACCCTGCGCGACCTGATCCAGCAGGACTCCGGCCAGGCGGGCCCCACCGAGCTGACCACCCTGCCCTGGGTCGGCCACCGGGTCCGCCGCTGGGAGCCCGAGCCCCTGCGCTGGCTCGGCGTCCACACCCTGTACGCCGCCTACCGCACGGCCGACCGCCGCGAGGCGCACTCCCCGCACGCCACCACGGACCGCCTCGCCACACTGGCCGACCGCGTCTCCGGACGCCACTGACGGCTACGCCACCTCGATGCCGTACTCCTTCACCAGGGCCTCCAGGCCGCCCGGATATCCCTTCCCCCCGGTCACGAACTCCCAGTCCCCCGAATCCCGCAGCCGGAACGAACCAAGGACCAGCGCCACCTCACCCGGCCGCCCGTCGGACACCTCCAGCCGGTCGAGCTCCGCGCCCGCCGCGTCCCGCAGCCGGATCTCGGCATCGGTGAACCCCGCGAGATCGGCATTCGGGTCCACCTCCGGGTCCACCGCCGCCACGAGGACCACGCGGTCGGCCGCCGCGGGCAGCGCGTCGAACGCCACCCGCACCGCGGCCCTGTCGCCCGCCGTCCCGGGAACCATCCGAACCGCGCCCTCGGGCGTGCGGTGGTTGTTGAAGAACACGAAATGGTCGTCACTCAGCACCCGGCTGCCCCGGCACACCAGCACGCACACATCCAGCGCCACCCGGCCCGACCACGTCATCCCCAGCACATTGTGGTCACCGGCCGGATCGGCCTCCCCCGCGCTCCCGCCGTCCGGCGCCG
>DATCWZ010000156.1:0-8967 GCA_036566065.1 Streptomyces sp.
GTTCACCGCCGCCGCCCTCGCCGAGGCCGCCGGGGGCGAGACCGATGTGCACGGCTGCCTCGCGGCGGGGCTGCGCGTGGTGCCGCCGCGCTCCCGGTACGCGCACGCGGTCCGTTCCGGCATCGAAGCGGCCCGCACCGCACCGGACTTCGACGCCGCCGTCGACCGGCTGCACGCGATGTACGCGGACACCCACCACTGGGTGCACGTCCTGCCCAACGCCGCGGTGCTGGCCGCGGCCCTCACGTACGCCGACGGCGACTTCACCCGTTCCATCTGCCTGGCGGTGTCCGGCGGCTGGGACACCGACTCCAACGGGGCCACGGCGGGCTCGCTCGCCGGACTGCTGGCCGGTGCGCCCGCCGCGCTGCCCGGCCGCTGGACGACGCCGCTGAAGAACCGTCTGGCCACGTCCGTCCCCGGTTTCGGCTCCGTAGGCTTCGACACCCTGGCCGAACTGACCCTTCAGGAGGTACGCCGCCCATGACCGCGATCGCCGTGCTCGGCAGCACCAATATGGACCTTGTCGCCTACGTCCCCCGGGCGCCCGCGCGGGGTGAGACCGTCACAGGCCGGGAATTCCGTGCCGTGCCCGGCGGCAAGGGCGCCAACCAGGCCGTCGCCGCCGCCCGCGCGGGCGGCGATGTGGTGATGATCGGCGCGGTCGGCGCCGACGCGTACGGCACGGCGCTCCGCCAGAACCTGGAGCGCTCGGGCGTCGGCACCGATCTGCTGCACACCGCCGCGGGGCCCAGCGGCACCGCCCACATCGTCGTGGACGACCTCGGCGGCAACGCGATCGTGGTCGTCCCGGGCGCCAACGGCACGGTCACCACGCTCGGCCCCGGCGAGATGGCCGCCATCGCCGGGGCCGGGCTGCTGCTCCTCCAGCTCGAACTCCCCCTGTCCGCGGTGACCGAGGGCGCCAGGGTGGCGCACGCCCAGGGCGTACGCACGATCCTCACCCCCTCCCCCGTACAGCCGCTGCCCGAGGAACTCCTCGACCTGGTCGATCTGCTGATCCCCAATGAGCACGAGGCGGCCCAGCTCACCGGCCGCACCACGGCGGCCGAGGCGGCGCTGACGCTGCTCCACCAGGTGCCGGAGGTCGTCGTCACGCTCGGCTCGCGCGGCTGTCTGTACGCCGTACGAGGCGGCGGCGACCCCGTGCACTTCCCCGCCCCCGAGGTCACCGCCGTCGACACGACCGGGGCCGGGGACACCTTCGTCGGCACGCTCGCCGTGGCGCTGGGCGAGGGCCGCCCGGTCCCCGACGCGCTGGCCTGGGCGTCGTCGGCCGCCGCGCTGTGCGTACAGAAACACGGGGCCTCGACATCCATGCCGTACCGCCAGGAGATCGATGCCGCATGACCGCACCCGCGCACGCACCCCTGACCGGCCTGCGGGTCCTGGACCTCGCCACGCTCTTCGCCGGACCGCTGGCGGCCACCATGCTCGGTGACTTCGGGGCGGACGTCATCAAGGTCGAGCATCCCCGCACCCCCGACCCGTCACGCGGGCACGGCCCCGCGAAGGACGGCGTCGGACTGTGGTGGAAGCTCCTGGGCCGCAACAAGCGCAATCTGACGCTCGACCTGTCCAGCGAGGGTGGCCGTGACGTGCTGCTGCGGCTGGCCGCCGACAGCGATGTGATCATCGAGAACTTCCGGCCCGGGACGCTGGAGCGCTGGGGCATCGGCTGGGCGGAGCTGCATGCCGTCAACCCGCGGCTGGTGCTGGCCCGGGTGACCGGCTTCGGCCAGTACGGTCCGTACGCGAACCGGCCCGGCTTCGGCACCCTGGCCGAGGCGATGAGCGGCTTTGCCGCCATCACCGGGGAGCCGGACGGGCCACCGACGCTCCCGCCGTTCGGGCTCGCCGACTCGATCGCCGCGCTCGCCACCGCGTACGCCGTGATGACCGCGCTGGCGGCGCGCGAGCACACCGGGGAGGGCCAGGTCGTCGACCTGGCGATCATCGAGCCGATCCTGACGGTGCTGGGCCCGCAGCCGCTCTGGTACGACCAGCTCGGCTATGTCCAGCCGCGCACCGGCAACCGCTCGCGCAACAACGCCCCGCGCAATACCTACCGCACGTCCGACGGGCACTGGGTCGCCGTGTCCACCTCGGCCCAGTCTGTCGCCGAGCGGGTGATGCGCCTGGTGGGCCGCCCGGAACTGGCCGATGAGCCGTGGTTCGCCGCCGGGACCACCCGGGCGGATCATGCCGATGAGCTCGACGAGGCGGTGGGCCACTGGATCGCCCGGCGCACCCGGGAAGACGTGGTGGCCGCGTTCGAGAAGGCGGAGGCGGCGATCGCGCCGATCCAGGACGTACGGGACGTGATGGATGACCCGCAGTACCGGGCGCTGGGCTCGGTCACGGAGATCGACGACCCCGAACTGGGGCCGCTGCGGATGCAGAACGTCCTGTTCCGGCTGTCGCGGACGCCGGGATCGATCCGCTGGGCGGGCCGTCCGCACGGCGCGGACACCGAGGAGATCCTCGGCGCACTGGGCCTGCCGCCGTCCCGGATCGCGGCGCTGCGGGCGGAGGGGGCGCTGTGAAGCGGGCGAAGGACACCGGGGTGGGCGGGACCGGTGGGGTGCCGGTCGCTCATGTGGCGCTGACCTGGCTGTACGTGCCCGGGGACCGCCCGGAGACCGTACGCAAGGCGCTCGGCTCGGGCGCGGATGTGGTGATCATCGACCTGGAGGACGCGGTCGCCCCGGACCGCAAGAAGTACGCCCGGGCGGCCACCGTCGAACTCCTCGCCGATCCGATCGCGTCCGGCGTCACCGCGCGGCCGGTCCATGTGCGGGTGCACTGCGAGGACGACGTGACGGCGCTGGCCGGGCTGCCGGGTCTGTCCGGGATGCGGCTGCCCAAGATCACCCATGCCGCGACGGTCCACCACATCGCCGCGCTGGCGCCGGGTGTGCCGCTGTATCCGCTGCTCGAATCGGCGCTGGCGATCGAACACGCGTACTCGATCGCGACGGCCCATCACGATGTGCGGGGTGTCGCGCTGGGCGAGGCGGACCTCCGTGCCGATCTGGGGGTACGGGACGACGCCGGGCTCGACTGGTCGCGCAGCCGGGTGGTGGTGGCGGCGAGGGCGGCCGGTCTGGCGCCGCCGGTCATGTCGGTGTTCCCGGACATCCGGGATGTGGACGGGCTGCGGGCGTCCTGCGCGCACGGGCGGGGGCTTGGGCTGCTGGGCAGGGCGGCGATCCATCCCCGGCAGCTTCCGGTGATCGAGCGGGCGTTCCGGCCGACGGCCCGGGAGACCGAGGCGGCGGAGCAGATCGTGGCGGCGTCGCAGCTCACGGCGGGCGCGGTGGCACTACCGGACGGGCGGTTCGTCGACGCGGCACTGGTCGCCGTGGCCCGGCGGACCCTTGCCCTGGCCCGGCGGGACGGGTAGCCCAGCCGCCTCCGGCCGCACCTCACGGGTGCGCGAAGGGGGCGGCGGGACCTTGTCCGGTCCCGGCCGCCCCCTTCGTGGGTTCGGGGGTGCGCTCAGCCCTTTGTGGCGGTTTCCGCCGTGCCGTTCGGCCCGGACGAGCCGGATTCCGTACCGGGGTCCTTGTCGGCGGCCTCCGCGTCCTCGGCGGCCGCGGCTTCCTTGTCCGCCTTGTCGGCCGGGGACGCCGTCCCGGCGTCGCCCTCCTTGGACAGTTCGGCCGGTGCCGGCTCGACGACCTCCTCGCGACCGGGGCGTACCTTCGCCGAGATCACGATGTACGTCACCGCCAGCACGAAGACGATCATGGACGTCCAGTCGTTGAGCCGCAGGCCCAGGATGTGGTGCGCCTCGTCGACCCGCATGTACTCGATCCAGGCGCGGCCCGTGCAGTACGCCGCGACGTACAGCGCGAACGCCCGCCCGTGGCCGAGCTTGAAGCGGCGGTCGGCCCAGATGACCAGCAGCGCTACGCCGATGCACCACAGCGACTCGTACAGGAACGTCGGGTGATACGTGCCCTCGACCCGGTTGACGCCATCGCTGATCTTGACCGCCCACGGGACGTCGGTCTGCTTCCCGTACAACTCCTGGTTGAACCAGTTGCCCCAGCGGCCGATGGCCTGGGCGAAGGCGACTCCTGGCGCGAGGGCGTCGGCCCAGGCGGGCAGCGGGATGCCCCGGCGTCGGCAGCCGATCCAGGCGCCGACCGAGCCGAGCGCGATCGCGCCCCAGATGCCGAGGCCGCCCTGCCAGACCTTGAAGGCGTCGACCCAGTTCTCACCGTCGCTGAAGTAGAGCTGGTAGTCGGTGATGACGTGGTAGAGCCTGCCGCCGACAAGGCCGAAGGGCACGGCCCAGACGGCGATGTCGGCGACGGTGCCTGCTCGGCCGCCGCGGGCGACCCAGCGCTTGTTGCCGAACCAGACGGCGACGAAGACACCGATGATGATGCAGAACGCGTAGCCGCGGAGCGGGATCGGGCCGAGATTGATCACGCCGGTCGACGGGCTGGGAATGAAGGCAAGATTCATGACGGTGTCGACGCTACCCTGCCGGGCGGGGCGTGCGGCACGTCACCCCGCAACGTCTGGGTAACGGGCCGCTCACGCGGCGCCGCCCGGCCGCCCCGTTTCACGGCGCCGGCGAGGTCGTACCAACCTTCGCCGGCTGCTTGCCCTTGTTGGCCTCGGCGACCCATTTCCTGAGGTTGGCGGCGGAGATCTGTTCGTCGCCCTTCTTCGGGAAGATCGACTCGCCGTTGAGCAGGGCGGTCGGAGTGCCCTGGAATCCGCCCTTCGCGAAAGCGGCGTTGGACTTCTCGACCCAGCTGTCGTGCGTGCCGTCCCGCACACAGCTCCGGAAAGCGGAGGTGTCGAGGCCCTTGACCTTGCCCGCCAGCTCGATCAGCTTGCCGTTGTCGCCGAAGGCGTCGTCGGTCTCGGGTGGCTGGTTGCGGTAGAGCACGTCGTGGTAGGCGGCGAACCGGCCCGCGTCCTGGGCGCAGGCCGCCGCGTTGGCCGCGCGCAGCGATCCGCTGCCGCCGAGGTTGCCGTCGATGATGGTGGCCAGGTGGTATTCCGCCTTGATCTGGCCGCTGCTCGTCAGGGAGTGGATCGTGTCCCTGAGCGCGTTCTCGAACTGGGCGCAGACCGGGCAGCGGAAGTCCTCCCAGATCGTGAGCGTGGACGGCGCGCCGTCCGCGCCGACGCGCAGGGCCAGGCTGTCCTTGCCCGTGGCGCCCGAGGGTACGACGGCGGGTCCCGCCTCGCTGCCCTTGTCGCCCTTGTCTGCGTTGGCCGCGATCAGGCCGCCCACGGCGGCCAGCGCCAGCACACCGACCACGGCGCTCGCGACGATCAGCGTACGGCGGCGGCGCTCGCGGGCCCGGTCCTGCGCACGCTGCTGGGCGAGCCGCTCGCGGACGGCCCTTTTTCTCTCATGGTTCTTCTCGCTCACACCGCAGCAACGAACCGGGGAGGCGCATGAGCGCCTCCCCGGCCCGATGTCCACCCGTACGGATGACGGCCGCTGTCAGCGCTTACGACCTGGTGCGAACGCCTTCGGCCAGTTCGGCCGCGAGATCACGGACCGCCGTGAGACCCGCCGCCGGATCGGGGGCGTCCAGCATCCGCTTCACGAAGGCAGATCCGACGATCACCCCGTCGGCGAAGCCCGCGACCTCTCGGGCCTGGTCGGCGTTGGAGACGCCGAGGCCCACACAGACCGGCAGCCGGGTGGTGGCGCGGGTGCGCCGCACCAGGTCCGCCGCCTGCGCGCCGACGGAGGCGCGTGTTCCGGTGACGCCCATCAGGGACGCGGCGTAGACGAATCCGGAGCCCGCCGCGGTGATCGTCGCCAGCCGTCCGTCCTTGCTGCTCGGCGCGACGACGAAGACGGTGGCCAGGCCGTGCTTACCGGCGTGCTCGCGCCACAGCGCGGACTCCTGCACCGGCAGATCGGGGAGGATGCACCCGGCGCCGCCCGCCTCCGCGAGTTCGGCCGTGAACCGCTCGACGCCGTAGCGGTCGATGGGGTTCCAGTACGTCATGACCAGGATCGGCGCCCCGGTCGCCTCGTACGCCTCACGGACGGTACGCATCACATCGGCGATCTTCACCCCGCCGCGCAGGGCGATGTCGTCGGCGGTCTGGATGACGGGGCCGTCGAGCACGGGGTCGCTGTGCGGCAGGCCCACCTCGATGATGTCGGCGCCCCCGGCGATCACGGCCTTGACAGCGTCGATCGCCCCCTCGACGGTGGGGAATCCGGCCGGCAGATACGCGATGAGCGCGGCCCGGTTCTCCGCCCTGGCCTTCGCCAGGACGGTGTTCAGCAGTTCCACATTGCCGCTCACTTGCCGGCCCCCGCTTCCTTGTCCGCGCCGTCGTACAGCCCGAAGTACCGCGCGGCCGTGTCCATGTCCTTGTCGCCGCGCCCGGACAGGTTGATCAGGATCAGGCCGTCCTTGCCGAGTTCCCGGCCCACATCCAGGGCCCCGGCCAGTGCGTGAGCGCTCTCGATGGCGGGGATGATCCCCTCGGTGCGGGACAGGAGCCGCAGGGCGTCCATGGCCGCCGCGTCGGTCACCGCGCGGTACTCGGCGCGGCCGGTGTCCTTGAGGTAGGCGTGTTCCGGGCCGATGCCCGGGTAGTCGAGTCCGGCCGAGATCGAGTACGGCTCGGTGATCTGGCCCTCCTCGTCCTGCAGGACGTAGGACCGCGAGCCGTGCAGGATGCCCGGCTCGCCCGCGGTCAGCGTCGCCGCGTGCTCGCCGGTCTCCACCCCGTGGCCCGCCGGTTCGCAGCCGACCAGCCGGACCCGGGCGTCCGGGATGAAGGCGTGGAAGAGGCCGATCGCGTTGGAGCCGCCGCCGACGCAGGCGACTGCCGCGTCGGGCAGCCGCCCGGTCCGCTCCAGGAGCTGGCGCCTGGCCTCGACGCCGATCACCCGGTGGAAGTCGCGGACCATCGCGGGGAAGGGGTGCGGTCCGGCGACCGTGCCGAAGAGATAGTGCGTACGGTCCACATTGGCGACCCAGTCGCGGAACGCCTCGTTGATGGCGTCCTTGAGGGTCCTGGAACCGGACTTCACGGCGATGACCTCTGCGCCGAGCATCCGCATCCGCGCCACGTTCAGCGCCTGCCGCTCGGTGTCGATCTCGCCCATGTAGATGGTGCACTCAAGGCCGAACAGGGCGCAGGCCGTCGCCGTGGCGACGCCGTGCTGGCCCGCCCCGGTCTCGGCGATGACGCGGGTCTTGCCCATGCGCCGGGTGAGGAGTGCCTGGCCCAGCACGTTGTTGATCTTGTGTGAGCCGGTGTGGTTCAGGTCCTCGCGCTTGAGGAAGACCCGGGCGCCTCCCGCGTGCTCGGCGAAGCGCGGGACCTCGGTGAGCGCGCTGGGCCGCCCGGTGTAGTTGACCATGAGCTCGTTGAGCTCGGCGGCGAAGGACGGATCGGCCTTCGCCTTGTCGTACTCGACGGCGACCTCGTCCACGGCGGCGACCAGCGCCTCCGGGATGAATTTGCCGCCGAACGAGCCGAAATATCCCTCGGCGCTCGGGATCAGACCCTCGGGGTCCGGAATGAAGAAGTCGGACGACATGCGACATGCTCCTCGGCATCGCTACGGGTTGGTTTCACCGTATGCGCCGTGAGCGGAGCGCCACGCCGGCCGGAAACGGTCGGTGCGGTGCGGTCGTGCGGATTCCCCCGTACGAGGGGAAGGGGCGACGGCCGGGGTTCGCTACGGCGCGGACCCCGGGCGCCATCGCATTCCGTTGACCTGTCCGGGCTCGTCGCCGATGACGTACCGCACGCGCCTGCCGTGCACACGCCGGGCGGGCGCGCGGCAGCCCCGGTGCCAGAAGGGCGGCGCGCAGCGTCTCGGCTGCGGGTGGTCGGTGGACACGGGCGGGGTCAGCCCCGTCCGTGCCGGAGCGCCGGGTGGGCGCCCGCGGCGACCAGGTCGGCGACGGAGCCCCGCGGGTCGCGGCCGGTGACCAGCGACTCGCCGACGAGTACGGCGTCCGCGCCGGCGTTGGCGTAGGCGATGAGGTCGTGCGGGCCGCGGACCCCGGACTCGGCGACCTTGACGATGTGGCCGGGGATCTCGGGCGCGACGCGTTCGAAGGTGGAGCGGTCGACCTTGAGGTCCCGCAGATTGCGCGCGTTGACACCGATGACCCTGGCTCCGGCGGCCACGGCACGCTCCGCCTCCTCCTCGTCGTGCGTCTCGACGAGCGGCGTGAGACCGATCGACTCGGCGCGCTCGATCAGCGAGACCAGGGCTTCCTGGCCGAGCGCGGCGACGATCAGCAGGACGAGGTCGGCGCCGTAGGCGCGGGCCTCCCAGAGCTGGTAGGAGGTGACGACGAAGTCCTTGCGGAGGATCGGGATGCCGACCTTGGCGCGTACGGCCTCCAGATCGGCGAGCGAGCCGCCGAAACGGCGCTTCTCGGTGAGGACAGAGATGACGGACGCGCCGCCCGCCTCGTAGTCCGCGGCGAGCGCGGCGGGGTCGGCGATCGCGGCGAGGGCCCCCTTGGAGGGGCTGGAGCGCTTGACCTCGCAGATGACCTTGACGCCCTCGCCGCGCAGTGCGGCGACTCCGTCCATGGCCCGGGGCGCGCGCGCCGCGCGCTCCTTGAGCTCGTCGAGGCTCACGCGCGCCTGCCGCTCTGCGAGGTCGGCGCGGACGCCATCGATGATCTCGTCGAGCACACTCACGCGAGCGGCCCCCTTCCGGAAGGGTGATGAGGGAACAGGATCAGCCATCTCGATGGTATCCGTACCGGGCCTCAGGACCCGAATCCGGTGGACACGCGTCCCACTGGCTGGTCATCTCACGGCGCGAGGACCGAGCCGAACGGCAGGTTCCGGACGACGGTGAAGACCAGCAGCAGCGCGCCGATCGCCCATGAGCAGGCGGGCGGGATGTCGAAGCGTGTCGTACGGCCGCGGCTCGCGCGGACCGTCCAGGCCAGCCAGAAGACGGCG
>DATCWZ010000423.1:0-3071 GCA_036566065.1 Streptomyces sp.
GCGGCGCAGCGCGAGCACCTCGGCGTGCGCCGTCGGGTCGCCCGTCGCCTCGCGCTCGTTGTGCGCGGCGGCGAGCAGCGCGCCGTCCGGGCCGAGGACGACGGCGCCGACCGGCACATCGCCGGCCGACGCCGCCTGCGCGGCCTCGTCCAGGGCATGGCGCATAGGTGCCTGCCACGGGTCCCGTACGGGATCGCGCGGAGGCTGTGAGAGGGGTGGGGGCGGTGGTGCGGTCACCCGCGGACCCTAGCGGACCGGGGGCTAGCGGACGGACTCCAGGACCTCTGCGGCCCCGAGGGCTTCGGCGATGTCCGCCAGCGCGTCGGTGCGCAGAGCCAGCAGCTCCTTCTCGGACAGCCCGAGGTCGGCGAGCATCCCGAGTTCTCCGAGCGGCCCCGTCGGTACGGCGTCGTGGTCCTGGTCGAGGTCGTCGGTGCCGAGGCCCGCCCGGCCCTCGCCGTTGTCGTCGTCGGATGTGTCCGGCTCGCCGTCCTCCGTACCGTCGAGGTCGACGAGCTCCTCGAGTGCGGCGATCTCGTCCTCGGCCCCCGGTTCTCGGCCGAGCAGTTCATCGGTGAGCAGGATCTCCCCGTACGAGGAGCGGGCGGCGGCGGACGCGTCCGAGACATAGATACGGGGGTCCTCCTCACCGTCCACCCGGAGGAGGCCGAACCAGGCGTCCTCCTGCTCGATGTAGACGAGGACCGTGTCCTCGTCCACCGAGGCCTCACGGGCCAGATCCGTCAGGTCGGACAGGGTTTCGACGTTGTCGAGTTCTGTATCGCTCGCTTCCCACCCGTCTTCGGTGCGCGCGAGCAGTGCGGCGAAGTACACCGTGACTCTCCCACTGGTCATAGGTGAATCGGTCCGGCGGGAGGGCAGACGGTCTTCCGGCTGCTCTGTGCCCCGCCCAATCGGCATCGTGACAGAAAGGAGCGCTGAGGGAGAGGTCTTCGACCGTTGCGTCGGCCATCAACCCCGCCGGCGTCCGGCCACGCGGGCGACGGCCAGCGGGGTGGTCCGGAAGCGGTCACCAGCGGAACGTACGCATCCGCATCTGTTGGCGCATACGGGCCGCACGGGCCCTGCGCGGCTGTACCCGGTCACGGAGCTGCTTGGCCTCATGAAGTTCCCGGAGGAATTGAGCGCGTCGCCTGCGGCGCGCGGCTTCACTCTCCTGCGCGTCCGGGACATCCTCGGCCGCTTCGGGCAGGCCGCGCGCGTCGCGCCCGGCCGTCACCTGATTCCGTCGTTCCCCATCGGGCATCGGCACACCACCCCAGATCCGGGTCCGTATGCCCCCACCTTCCCCCCGAACAGGTGGTTGATGCCAGCGCACACTGGCGAAAGCCGGTCCGGGGGCCCGGTTACTGTTGACGGCATGCGGATCCATGTCGTCGACCACCCGCTGGTGGCGCACAAACTCACAACACTGCGCGACCAGCGCACCGAATCCCCGACTTTCCGGCGGCTCGCCGACGAGTTGGTCACACTCCTTGCCTACGAGGCCACCAGGGATGTGCGGACCGAACAGGTCGACATCGTGACCCCGGTCACCGCCACGACGGGGGTGCGGCTGTCCCACCCGCGTCCCCTGGTCGTGCCGATCCTGCGTGCCGGGCTCGGCATGCTGGAAGGCATGGTGCGGCTGCTCCCGACCGCCGAGGTCGGTTTCCTGGGCATGGTCCGCGACGAGGAGACGCTCAAGGCGGAGACGTACGCCTCGCGGATGCCGGACGACCTCTCGGGCCGCCAGGTCTATGTCCTCGACCCGATGCTGGCCACCGGCGGCACCCTCGTCACCGCCATCCGGGAACTGATCAAGCGCGGCGCCGACGATGTCACCGCGGTCGTGCTGCTCGCGGCGCCCGAGGGCGTGGCGACGATGGAGCGCGAACTGGAGGGCGCGCCGGTGACGGTGGTCACCGCCTCGGTCGACGAGCGGCTCAACGAGCGCGGCTACATCGTGCCGGGTCTGGGCGACGCGGGCGACCGGATGTACGGCACGGTCGCCTAGGCACCGGGACGCGGACGTACGGGCGGGCGGCGCCGGGGCGCCGGGCCCGCCCCACCCGGTTGTCCCGTCACCGCGGCAGCCTTTTATCAGCAGGTCGAGGGTGCGGGGGCCGGACGGCTCAGGGCCGTGAGCGCCGAGGCCGCGGCGGCCGGCGTGCTGAACGCCGTGAACTTCGTACCGATGATCAGATCGACGTCCGCGGTCTTGCGGGTGTCGATCTTCTGTACGACCCCCGGGAGCTGCGTACCGAGCACCGGGAACGTGCCGTCCGCGGCGGTGGACGCACCCAGGAGCACGCCGGGGCCGGGCACCTTCTTGTCGTACGCCGCCGAGGCATTGCCCACCTTGCCGATGACGAAGCCGCGCTTCTTGAGCTCATCGGCCGCGGACTTGGCCAGTCCGCTGCGGGGCGTCGCGTTGTAGATGTTCACCTTGATGCTGGCCGGCTTCGGCAGCACCTTGGCGGGCGCGGACGGCTTCGGTGAGGGGCAGTTCTTTCCCCGGTCGGCCGCGGACGCCGGTTTGTCGCCACCGGTGAAGACATCGATGAGCTGCAGCGTTCCCCAGCCGACCAGGCCGAGGGCCACGGCGGCGGCGATGGCCGCGAGGACCAGTTTGCGGCGGCGGCGGGGGCGGCGCATGCGCGGGTACGTGTCGCCCGTGATGCGGTATTTTCCGCCCAAGCCAGGCGGAGTCAGCATGCTCATGGGCGCAGCGTAGTGCGACCTGCTGATGATGCCTACTAAATGATCAATGCACCGCACCCGGATGAGTGCGAAAGCACCCGAAAGGCCCGAAACGGGTGTCGTGGGGATGCGATACGGGTGCCCTGCCGTCAGCTCAGTTCGAGTACGCGGGCATGCAGCACCTGGCGCTGCTGCAGCGCGGCCCGGACCGCGCGGTGCAGCCCGTCCTCCAGATAGAGGTCGCCCTGCCACTTCACGACGTGGGCGAACAAGTCGCCGTAGAACGTGGAATCCTCGGCGAGGAGGGTTTCGAGGTCCAGCTGGCCCTTGGTCGTCACGAGTTGGTCCAGGCGGACCGGACGCGGCGC
>DATCWZ010000124.1:0-15459 GCA_036566065.1 Streptomyces sp.
CCGCCGCGGGCCGCCAGCCAGGGCGCCACCTCGCCCGCGCCGAGCACCGCACCGTCCAGCTCTATGCCGGGGGCGGGCACGGTCTCGGCCTCCACGGCGCCGGGGTCGACGGCCATCAGCCGCTCGCGCAGGCTCGGGTTACGGATCTCCAGGACGTCCAGCACCCCGGTGACCGCCGTGCGGTCGTACGGCGCGCGCAGCAGGTCCTGCGGGGCCTTGGGCAGCGCCACGTCCCGGACCATCTCGGTCAGTCTGCGGTTCAGCCGCACCGCGTCCAGGTGGTCGCGGAAGCTCTGCCCGACCTTGCCCTTGACCTCCTCGGCGCGCGCCACGAGCTCGTCGAACGAGCCGAACTGTCTGATCCACTTCGCGGCGGTCTTCTCACCGACACCGGGGATGCCGGGCAGATTGTCCGACGGGTCGCCGCGCAGCGCCGCGAAGTCCGGGTACTGCTGCGGCGTGAGCCCGTACTTCTCCTCGACCTTGGCCGGGGTGAAGCGGGTCAGTTCCGAGACGCCCCTGGTGGGGTAGAGCACGGTGACGTTGTCCGTGATGAGCTGGAAGGAGTCCCGGTCGCCCGTGACGATCAGCACCTCGAAGCCGGCCGCCTCGGCCTGGGTGGACAGGGTCGCGATGACGTCGTCCGCCTCGAACCCGTCGATCGCGAACCGGTCGGCGTGCATCGCGTCGAGCAGCTCGCCGATCAGCTCGACCTGCCCCTTGAACTCGTCCGGGGTCTTGGAGCGGTTCGCCTTGTACTCGGTGAACTCCTCGGACCGCCAGGTCTTGCGCGACACGTCGAACGCCACGGCGAAGTGCGTGGGCGCCTCGTCACGCAGCGTGTTGGCCAGCATCGACGCGAAGCCGTACACAGCATTCGTCGGCTGCCCCGTGCCGGTTGAGAAATTCTCCGCGGGGAGGGCGAAGAACGCCCGGTACGCCAGGGAGTGCCCGTCCATGAGGAGCAGGCGCGGTCGGTTGCTTGCCGTCTTCTTCGATGCCGTCTCAGCCACGCCCCCGATCCTGCCACGGCCCACTGACAATCCGGACCGCGTACCTGCGGGGGCCCCGCCCCGGCCCATTCCGCCCGCGCACGACCGGGTACGGCGGCCGGGCCCCATGACAGGATCGGGGCAAAGTACCCTCGCACGCGCTCGAAGGGGAGCACCATGGCCACCAAGCCCCCGGCCGGGGACCCGGTCCAGGACGCGCCGCAGGTCGGAGCGGTCAAGCACGCCGCGGCCGGGCTGCCCGCCGTCGCCGAGACGCTGCGGACCGCGCAGCGGCAGATGGGGGTGCGGCGCTCGGCGCAGACCCTCCTCAAGGTGAACCAGAAGGACGGTTTCGACTGCCCCGGCTGCGCCTGGCCTGAGGGCGACAAGCGGCACATCGCGGAATTCTGCGAGAACGGTGCCAAGGCCGTCGCCGAGGAAGCCACTCTGCGCCGCGTCACTCCCGATTTCTTCGCCGCGCACCCCGTGAGCGACCTGGCCACCCGCAGCGGCTACTGGCTCGGCCAGCAGGGCCGGATCACCCAGCCGGTGTATCTGGCCGAGGGCGCCGACCACTACCGGCCGGTGACCTGGGAGCGCGCCTTCGCAATCGTGGCCGAGGAGCTCACGGCGCTCGACTCCCCCGACGAGGCGGTCTTCTACACCTCGGGCCGCACCAGCAACGAGGCGGCGTTCCTGTTCCAGCTCTTCGCCCGCGAGTTCGGCACCAACAATCTGCCGGACTGCTCGAACATGTGCCACGAGTCTTCCGGGTCGGCGCTGACGGAGACCATCGGGGTCGGCAAAGGCAGCGTCTCGCTGGAGGACCTCCACCAGGCCGATCTGATCATCGTCGCGGGGCAGAACCCCGGCACCAATCACCCCAGGATGCTCTCCGCGCTGGAACAGGCCAAGAAGGCCGGTGCGAAGATCATCTCGGTGAATCCGCTGCCCGAGGCGGGTCTGGAGCGGTTCAGGAACCCGCAGACGGCCCACGGCCTGACCAGGGGCACCGCGCTCAACGATCTCTTCCTGCAGATCCGTATCGGCGGCGACCAGGCCCTGTTCCGGCTGCTCAGCAAGATGATCCTGGAGACCGGGGGCGCGGTCGACACCGCCTTCGTGGACGAGCACACCCATGGGTACGAGGAGTTCGCGGCCGCCGCCCGCGCGGCGGACTGGGACAGCACGCTCGCCGCGACCGGACTTGAGCGCTCCGCCATCGAGCGGGCGCTGGCGATGGTGCTCGCGTCGAAGCGCACCATCGTCTGCTGGGCCATGGGCCTCACCCAGCACAAGCACTCCGTGCAGACCATCCGCGAGGTGGTCAACTTCCTGCTGCTGCGCGGCAATATCGGCAGGCCGGGCGCCGGGGTGTGCCCGGTGCGCGGCCACTCCAATGTGCAGGGCGACCGGACCATGGGCATCTTCGAACGGCCTTCCACGGCCTTCCTCGACGCCCTGGACCGGGAGTTCGGCATCGCCTCGCCGCGGCACCACGGCTATGACGTCGTCCGCGCCATCGCGGCGCTGCGCGACGGCGACGCCAAGGTGTTCTTCGCGATGGGCGGCAACTTCGTCTCGGCGACGCCCGACACCGCCGTCACCGAGGCCGCGATGCGCCGGGCCCGGCTCACCGTCCATGTCTCGACGAAGCTCAACCGCTCGCACGCCGTCACCGGCACCCGTGCCCTGATCCTGCCCACCCTGGGCCGCACCGACAAGGACATCCAGGCAGGTCAGGCGCAGTTCGTCACCGTCGAGGACTCCATGGGCATGGTCCACTCCTCCCGAGGCAACCTCACCCCGGCGAGCCCCCATCTGCTCTCCGAACCCGCGATCGTCGCCCGGCTGGCCCGCGCCGTCCTGGGCGCCGGATCCCGCACGCCCTGGGAGGAGTTCGAGAAGGATTACGGGACGATACGTGACCGTATCTCCCGAGTGGTGCCCGGCTTCAAGGACTTCAACGCCCGGGTGGCGCGCCCCGGCGGCTTCTCCCTGCCGCACGCCCCGCGCGACGAGCGGCGCTTCCCCACCGCGTCGGGCAGGGCCAACTTCACCGCGGCCCCCGTCGAGTACCCCGAACTGCCCGAGGGCAGGCTGCTGTTGCAGACCCTGCGCTCGCACGACCAGTACAACACCACGATCTACGGCCTCGACGACCGCTACCGCGGCATCAAGGGCGGGCGCCGCGTCGTGATGGTGAACCCCGAGGACGCGAGGGAGCTGGGGCTCGCCGACGGCGCGTACGCCGATGTCGTCAGCGAGTGGAAGGACGGCGTCGAGCGCCGGGCCCCCGGCTTCCGCATCGTGCACTATCCGACCGCCCGGGGCTGCGCCGCCGCGTACTTCCCCGAGACCAATGTGCTGGTCCCGCTGAACGCGACCGCGGACACGAGCAACACCCCGGCCAGCAAGTCGGTCGTCGTGCGCTTCGAGAACGTCCACTGAGGCCCGGCCCTCGTCCTCCGCTCCCCGTCCCCCGCCCGCTAAGCGTCCGCTCAGCCGTCTGATAGGAACAGGGCAGACAGCAATGCACCCGCACAGACGATCGGAGCCGGACCCCATGGGCGAGCACACCGCACCCACGTTCCCCCAGGAGATCATCGACGAGTACGCCGCTCTCGGCGTCGATCTGCCCGCGCTCTTCTCGGCCGGACACCTCGGCGAGCGCATGGGCGTACGGATCACCGAGGCATCGGCCGACCGCGTCGTGGGGACCATGCCCGTCGAGGGCAATACCCAGCCGTACGGGCTGCTCCACGGCGGGGCGTCCGCGGTACTGGCCGAAACTCTCGGTTCCATCGGCAGCATGCTGCACGGCGGCGCCTCCAGGATCGCCGTGGGGGTCGACCTGAACTGCACCCATCACCGGGGCGTCCGCAGCGGCCTCGTCACGGGCGTAGCCACCCCCGTGCACCGCGGGCGCTCGACCGCGACGTACGAGATCGTCATTACGGACGAGCATGACAAGCGGGTGTGCACCGCCCGTCTTACCTGCCTCCTGCGTGACGCTCCGGCGCCCGCCGCGGGCTGAAATCCACCGGTCGGCCCCGGCCGGCACCCCTGCCCGGCCCGGAACGCACACCGCATTCCGGACCGGGCAGACCTGTATTCGCAGCATGAGAAGCGTGTTTGCCAACACTCTCGGTCAGCACTCTTGACGTCGCCAGAGGTTCCGTGAGCCACTCAGCAGCCATAGCGACCTGGCATGGCGAATCGAACATATCTTTCAGATGTAACACTGAGTAACAAGTGTGGGATACATGAAAGAGTCGCGCCTCCGAGACCCCGCAGCCGGGCGAATTCGCCCTACCCAGAGAGCCCGTTTTTATGCGACAGCACCATGATCCCCTCAAGCACCTTAGCGGAGCTGCACGTTCTCACGATGCGGTCATTTCGGGGCCGGACGAAAAGCCGTACATGTCCACACACTGACCACGAACTCTCCTTCGCGGCATAACAAGACAGTCACATCATTCGCTGACCTGTCCCGTCCCCCGGTGACTGGCCTTAGAGTCACGGCCAGTCACCGCGCCGCCGGGCGCATCTTGCAGTTCGGCCCCGTACCACCCAGTACGGCCCGGCGACCGACACGGCTCCTCAAGACGAGGGGGCCGCGCCAGGGAAAGGACCTTCCGTGCGACACCGTTCTTTGCTCATACTCACCACAGTCCTCGCTACAGGAGCGATGACTCTCACTGCTTGCGGGTCGCGCGACGACAACGCGAAGGGCGGCGGTGGGGGCGACACCCAGACCGTCGTCATCGGCGTCGACGCGCCGCTGACCGGTGACCTTTCGGCCCTCGGCCTCGGCATCAAGAACTCCGCCGACCTCGCCGTGAAGACGGCGAACAAGGAGAAGACGGTCCCGGGCATCAAGTTCGAGATCCAGCCGCTGGACGACCAGGCCCAGCCCTCGGTCGGCCAGCAGAACGCCGCCAAGTTCATCGGCAACAAGGACGTCCTCGGTGTCGTCGGCCCGCTGAACTCCGGCGTCGCCCAGTCGATGCAGAAGCCGCTCAACGACGCCAGCCTCACCCAGGTCTCCCCGGCCAACACCGGTACCGAGCTGACCCAGGGCAACAACTGGAAGACCGGCGACAAGCAGCGCCCGTTCAAGACGTACTTCCGCACCTCCACCACGGACCAGATCCAGGGTGCCTTCGCGGCGAACTACCTCTTCAACGACGCGAAGATCAAGGACGTCTACCTCATCGACGACCAGAAGCCGTACGGCGCCGGTCTGGCCGCCTCCTTCAAGACGACCTTCACCGAGCTCGGCGGCAAGATCGTCGGAGCCGACCACGTCAACCCCGACGACCGTGACTTCAACGCCGTCGTCACCAAGGTCAAGGGCTCCGGCGCCAAGGCCGTCTACTACGGTGGTGAGTACCCCGCCGGCGCGCCTCTGAGCCAGCAGCTCAAGTCGACCGTGCAGATCCCGCTCATGGGCGGTGACGGCATGTACAGCGCCGACTTCATCAGCCTGAACAAGAAGTCCGCGGGCGACATCGCCACCTCCGTCGGCAAGCCCGTCGAGGAGCTGGACTCGGCCAAGAAGTTCATCGCGGACTACAAGACGGCCGGATACAAGGACGCCTACGAGGCTTACGGGGGCGGCACGTACGACGCCACCTGGTCGATCATCGAGGCTGTCAAGAAGGTTGTCGCCGACAACGGCGGCAAGCTGCCCGACAACTCCCGCTCCAAGGTGCTCGACGCCATGAGCACGGTCAAGTTCGACGGAGTCACCGGCCCGGTCTCGTTCGACGAGTTCGGCGACACCACGAACACGATGATGACCGCCTACCAGGTCACCAACGGAAAGTGGGTCTCCAAGCTCAGCAAGGCGGTCAAGTAGCTCCACCCCGGGACCTCCCGGACATTCAACGCAACCAGACCGCGCGGGAGCGCTACGAGCGCTCCCGCGCGGTGCCACATCCGAAACACTCCACGGAGGCCCTGCGGTGAACGAACTGCCGCAACAGCTGGCCAATGGACTCATCCTCGGCGCGATGTACGGTCTCATCGCGATCGGTTACACGATGGTCTATGGAATCATCCAGCTCATCAACTTCGCGCACGGCGAGATCTTTATGATCGGGGGCTTCGGAGCCCTTACGGTCTACGTCTGGCTCCCGTCCGGATTCTCGCTCGGCGCTGCGATCCCCCTCATGATCGCGGGCGGTGTCCTGTGCTCCGTCCTGGTCAACGGGGCCGCCGAACGCTTCGCCTACCGGCCACTGCGTACCGCGCCGCGTCTCGCCCCCCTGATCACCGCGATCGGGCTCTCCCTCGCACTCCAGCAGGCAGTGTGGATGTGGTACCCGGACGCCACGAAGGACGTCTCCTTCCCGCAGTTCAAGGGTGAGGGACTCGACGTACTCGGCGCCCACATCCAGCTCGGTGACGTCTTCATGCTCGTCGCGGCACCCATCTGCATGCTCGCGCTGGGGCTCTTCGTCTCGAAGACCCGTTCCGGCCGCGGCATGCAGGCGACCTCGCAGGACCCCGACACCGCCAAGCTCATGGGCATCAACACCGACCGCATCATCGTGATGGCCTTCGCCATCGGAGCCGCGTTCGCCGCCGTCGCCGCCGTCGCCTACGGGCTCAAGAACGGCCAGATCGGCTTCCGCATGGGCTTCATCATGGGCCTCAAGGCCTTCACGGCGGCTGTGCTCGGCGGCATCGGCAACATTTACGGCGCCATGCTCGGCGGTGTCGTGCTCGGCATCGCGGAATCCCTCGCCACCGGCTACATGGGCGAGGTTCCCGGTATGGAACTGTTCGGCGGCGGTGCCTGGAAGGACGTGTGGGCCTTCGTGCTCCTCATCCTCGTCCTCCTCATACGGCCCCAGGGGCTGCTCGGCGAACGCGTCGCGGATCGGGCGTGATACGGATGACCACCAACACCACGCCGGCCACGGCCGGTGCACTGATCCCGCTGCCCACGGCGGCAGCGCGCGGAGCCACTGTCGCGGGTGCGGCCATCGCACTCGTCGGTACGTTCCTCGCCTGGACCTGGACCTCCGAATTCCCCGGGGACCTCACGGTCAACGGCTATCCCGGCGGTCTCCAGGTCCTCACCCTCATCGTCGCTGCGCTCACCCTGCTGTTCGCGGTCGCCGGGTACGGCGTCCGGGGCATGAGGTGGCTCACCCCCGGCGGCACCAACAGCCCCACCCGGCTGCTCGCCCTGGGCACGTTCGGCGTCACCGCGTACTCCATCGGCGCGATCTCCGTCAAGCTCGGCGGACTCGCCAACCTGGAGCCCGGCGCCTATGTCAGCTTCGTCGGCGCGATCATCGCCGTCGTCGCCGCCCTCGGGCTCCCCAACGACCAGGCGCCGTCCTCCATCACGGAGCCGACCCGCCTGGAGCTGTTCCTGAACAGCCTGCGGGCACCCTCGCCGGGCCGCGCCAAGACGCTCCCGGCCTGGGTGGAGATCCTGATCATCTCGGCATCGTTCGGTGTGGCGCTGTACGTCTTCACGTACGGCATCGACACCGACTACGCCGAGCTGTTCATCGGCTTCATCATCGCCGTCGCGTTCAGCTTCACGGCCCTCACCCGGGCCGGGCTCATCTCCCGCCTCACGGCGCTGACCACGAAGCACCGCAACGTCACTCTCGCCGCCGCGCTGGTCGCCGCGTTCTGCTTCCCCTTCACCCAGCAGAACGAGGAGTACGCCCTCATCGGGGCCAACATCCTCATCTTCGCGACCGTGGCACTCGGCCTGAACGTCGTCGTCGGCCTCGCCGGCCTCCTCGACCTCGGTTATGTCGCCTTCCTCGGCGTCGGCGCGTACGCCGCCGCCCTGGTCTCCGGCTCGCCGATGTCACCGGTCGGAGTCCAGTTCCCCTTCTGGGCGGCCGTCCTCACCGGCGCCGCGGCCTCGCTCGTCTTCGGTGTCCTCATCGGCGCCCCGACACTGCGGCTGCGCGGCGACTATCTGGCCATCGTCACCCTCGGATTCGGAGAGATCTTCCGGCTCACCGTCAACGCCCTCAACGGCGTCAGCGGCCCGGACCTCACCAACGGCTCCCAGGGCATCCCGAGCGTCCCGGACCTCCAGCTCCTCGGGTTCGACTTCGGACTCAGCCACAGCATCGGCGGCTTCGAACTCGGCAGGTCGGCGAACTACTACCTGCTGATGCTCATCTTCACCGGCGTCGTCGTCATGGTGTTCCGCCGCTCCGGCGAATCCCGTATCGGCCGCGCCTGGGTCGCCATCCGTGAGGACGAGACCGCGGCGAGCGCCATGGGTATCAACACCTTCCGGCTCAAGCTGCTCGCCTTCGCGCTCGGCGCCACCCTGGCCGGGCTCGCCGGCACCGTCCAGGCGCACGTGTCCTACACGGTCACCCCCGAGCAGTACATGTTCGCCGGGTCCGTGCCGCCCAACTCCGCGTTCCTGCTCGCCGCCGTCATCCTCGGCGGTATGGGAACCCTGAGCGGTCCCCTCGTCGGTGCCGCGCTGCTCTACCTGATCCCGGCCAAGCTGCAGTTCATGCAGGACTACCAGCTCTTCCTCTTCGGTGTCGCTCTGATGGTCCTGATGCGCTTCCGTCCCGAGGGCCTGGTGGCCGACCGCAGGAAGCAGCTCGAGTTCCGCGAGACCGACCAGCTCGATGTCCCACCGGACGAACCACTCACCACAGCCGCCGGCACCATGAAGGCGGGGGCGTGACCACCATGACAACGACAGCCACACCCACCACCGGCATCGGCGCGACGGTCCTCGAAGCGAGCGGCGTGACGATGCGGTTCGGCGGGCTCACCGCCGTACACAACGTCGACTTCACCGTCAACGCGGGCGAGATCGTCGGCCTGATCGGTCCCAACGGGGCCGGTAAGACCACGTTCTTCAACTGCCTCACCGGCCTCTATGTCCCCACCGAGGGCAAGGTCAGCTACAAGGGCAAGGTCCTGCCGCCGAGGCCCCACCTCGTCACCCAGGCAGGCATCGCCCGTACGTTCCAGAACATCCGGCTCTTCGCCAACATGACGGTCCTGGAGAACGTCCTCGTCGGACGCCACACCAGGACCAAGGAGGGCCTCTGGTCCGCGCTGCTGCGCCTGCCCGGCTACGGCAAGGCGGAGAACGCCAGCCGTGAGCGGTGCATGGAGCTCCTGGAGTTCATCGGACTCCAGGACAAGGCGGATCACCTGGCGCGGAACCTTCCGTACGGTGACCAGCGCAAGCTGGAAATCGCCCGCGCCCTGGCCAGCGACCCGGGTCTCCTCCTGCTGGACGAGCCCACCGCCGGTATGAACCCGCAGGAAACCCGGGTGACCGAGGAGCTCATCTTCGCGATCCGGGACAAGGGCATCGCCATCCTCGTCATCGAGCACGACATGCGCTTCATCTTCAATCTGTGCGACCGCGTGTCGGTCCTCGTCCAGGGCGAGAAGCTGGTCGAGGGCACGGCCGAGGTCGTCCAGGGCGACGAGCGCGTCGTCGCCGCGTATCTCGGTACCCCCTTCGAAGGCGCCCCCGGCGCCGAGGAGGTCGCCGAGGTCGAGGCGGCGGAGGCGGAAGCCGCAGCAGAGACGGCCAGTACGGACAACACCGCGTCCGATACCACCCGTAACGAGGAGGAGGACGACCGATGACCGCACTGCTTGAGGTCGAGGACCTCCGCGTCGCCTACGGCAAGATCCAGGCGGTGAAGGGCATCTCCTTCAGCGTCGAGGCGGGCCAGGTCGTCACCCTGATCGGCACCAACGGCGCCGGGAAGACCACGACCCTGCGCACCCTGTCCGGGCTGCTCAAGCCGGCCGGCGGCCGCGTCCTCTTCGAGGGCAAGCCGATCACCGCGGCACCCGCGCACAAGATCGTCGAGATGGGCATCGCCCACTCGCCCGAGGGACGCCACATCTTCCCCCGGATGACGATCGCGGAGAACCTGCTGCTCGGTGCGTACCTCCGCAGCGACAAGTCAGGGATCGAGAAGGACGTCCAGCGCGCCTACGACCTCTTCCCCATCCTCGGGGAACGCCGCAAGCAGGCCGCGGGCACCCTGTCCGGCGGTGAGCAGCAGATGCTCGCCATGGGACGCGCCCTGATGTCCCAGCCCAAGCTGCTCATGCTCGACGAGCCCTCCATGGGTCTCTCGCCGATCATGATGCAGAAGATCATGGAGACCATCGTCGAGCTCAAGGCGTCGGGCACCACGATCCTGCTGGTCGAGCAGAACGCCCAGGCGGCCCTGTCCCTCGCGGACCAGGGCCACGTCATGGAGGTCGGCAAGGTCGTGCTGTCCGGCACCGGCCCGGACCTCCTGCACGACGAGTCGGTCCGCAAGGCCTACCTCGGCGAGGACTGACACCTTCTGTACGAAGAAGGCCCGCACCCCGGTCGATCCGGGGTGCGGGCCTCTTTCGTATGTCCGTACGCGGTACGAGAGCTACTCGGCCGCCTTCTTCTTCTCCTCGGCGTCCGCGATCAGGGCCTCCGCGAGCTGCTGCATCGAGAGCCTGCGGTCCATCGAGGTCTTCTGGATCCAGCGGAAGGCGGCGGGCTCGGAGAGGCCGTAATCCGTCTGCAGGATGCTCTTGGCGCGGTCCACCAGCTTGCGGGTCTCCAGCCGCTGGGCGAGGTCCGCGACCTCGCTCTCCAGCGCCTTCAGCTCGGCGAACCGCGACACCGCCATCTCGATGGCGGGCACCACGTCGCTCTTGCTGAACGGTTTCACGAGGTACGCCATGGCTCCCGCGTCCCGGGCCCGCTCGACGAGGTCGCGCTGGGAGAACGCGGTCAGCATCAGGACCGGGGCGATGGACTCCTCGCTGATCTTCTCGGCGGCGGAGATGCCGTCGAGGACGGGCATCTTCACATCGAGGATGACCAGGTCGGGCCGGTGCTCCCGGGCGAGTTCGACGGCCCGCCGGCCGTCACCGGCCTCGCCCACGACCGAGTACCCCTCTTCCTCCAGCATCTCTTTGAGATCGAGACGGATGAGCGCCTCGTCCTCGGCGATGACGACGCGGGTCGTCAGCGGCGGGACGTGGGACTTGTCGTCGTCCTCGGCGGCTACGGGCTGGGGGGTCTCGGGGGTCGTCACGGTGCTCCTCGTTCAGGGCATGGGGCTCTCCACGAGCCTACCCAGCTACGGTATGGTGTCATTACGCAGGGCAGTCGTTGCCCTTCCTTTCTAAGGCCCCAGTACTCCAACTGGTTAGAGAGGCGGCTCTCAAACAGCCGACAGTGTGGGTTCGAATCCCACCTGGGGCACTTTTCCTTTGATTCCAAGGTCGCGATCCGCGATCGCACTCTACCGGGTGTCGTCCTCGCCGACGCGGTGCACCCGCACCAGGTTCGTCGTACCGGGCACTCCGGGCGGGGAGCCCGCCGTGATCACGACGGCATCGCCCTTCCGGCAGCGGCCGAGCCGCAGCAACTGCTCGTCGACCTGCGCCACCATCGCGTCCGTCGAGCCCGCCCGCGGGCCGAGGAACGTCTCGACGCCCCAGGTCAGATTGAGCTGGGCGCGGGTGGCTCCGTCCGGGGTGAACGCCAGCAGCGGGATGGGCGAGCGGTAGCGGGAGAGCCGCCTGACCGTGTCGCCGCTCTGCGTGAAGGCCACCAGGAACTTCGCACCCAGGAAGTCGCCCATCTCCGCCGCCGCCCTGGCCACCGCGCCGCCCTGGGTCCGGGGCTTGTTACGGTCGGTCAGCGGCGGGAGGCCCCGGGCGAGGATGTCCTCCTCGGCCGCCTCCACGATGCGCGACATCGTAAGGACCGTCTCGACCGGATACGCGCCGACGCTGGTCTCGCCGGAGAGCATCACGGCGTCCGTGCCGTCGATGACCGCGTTGGCGACATCGGACGCCTCGGCACGGGTGGGGCGGGAGTTCTCGATCATCGAGTCGAGCATCTGGGTGGCGACGATGACCGGCTTGGCGTTGCGCTTGGCCAGCTTGATCGCGCGCTTCTGGACGACCGGCACCTGCTCCAGCGGCATCTCGACACCCAGGTCGCCGCGGGCGACCATGATGCCGTCGAAGGCGGCGACGATGTCCTCAAGGTTCTCCACGGCGTGCGGCTTCTCGATCTTCGCGATCACCGGGAGGCGGCGGTCCTCCTCCTTCATGATCCGGTGGACGTCCTCGATGTCGTGGCCGCTGCGCACGAAGGAGAGGGCGATGACGTCGGCGCCGGTGCGCAGGGCCCAGCGCAGGTCCTCCACGTCCTTGGCGGAGAGCGCGGGGACGGAGACGGCGACCCCGGGCAGGTTCAGCCCCTTGTGGTCCGAGACCATGCCGCCCTCGATGACGGTGGTACGGACGCGGGGCCCGTCGACCCCGGTGACTTCGAGCGTGACGCGGCCGTCGTCGACGAGGATGCGCTCGCCCGCGGTGACATCGGCGGCGAGTCCCTCGTAGCTGGTGCCGCAGCCGCGGCGGTCGCCCTCGACCGCTTCGACGGTGATAGTGAAGTCGTCGCCGCGTTCAAGGAGTACGGGACCCTCGCGGAAGCGCCCGAGGCGGATCTTCGGACCTTGAAGGTCGGCGAGAATCCCGACACTGCGGCCGGCCTCGTCCGACGCCTTACGGACACGGTGGTAGCGCTCTTCGTGTTCGGCATAGCTGCCGTGGCTCAGATTGAGGCGGGCAATGTCCATTCCCGCGTCGACCAGTGCCTTGATCTGCTCGTATGTGTCGGTTGCGGGTCCCAGAGTACAAACGATTTTCGCTCGGCGCATGGTTCGACCCTAGCCCTGGTCCAGGGGCGGACAATTGGCCCGGCATGACTACTCAACAACCAATGGCTTAACGGTTTTTGACAAGTGTTTAATTGTGCGCCGAAGCGCTCCGATGAGCATTCGGTCCGCGGCCGGCAGAAAGAAGGCCGCACGGGGTGTTGCGCGAGGCGTCACTGAGCCAGAATCTACGCGCGTTACCCAGGTGCGTACTCAACCGCGAGGAGCTCAAGGATGCCGTTGAACCGTAGGACTTTTCTGGGCCGTTCGGCTGCCACCGGTGCCGGTGCGGCGCTGGCCGGCGGCGCTGTCGCGGGACCGGCCCGGGCCGCCGGGACGGAGGGGCAGGGGCACGGCCGCCCGGCGAAGCGCTACGCGTTCACCGTGATGGGGACGACCGATCTGCACGGCTCCGTCTTCAACGGGATCCAGCCAGGAATCCTGGCCCTTCAGGGCTCGGGAGGAATGGCTTCTCCGGACTGCTCTGACGCCCGCGTCGCAACGGGCGTTTTTGCTGCTCGGACAAGATGTGCGTGAACCGTGTATTCGACGCTGCGACCTCCACTGATATCGGGGCTACGATGATCCGTGTGAAGCTCGTCGTGCAGGTTCGCCTCATGCCGACGCCCGAGGTGGCGTCGGCACTTGAGTGCACCTTGCGCACGGCGAACGACGCGGCGAACTGGCTGTCCGGCCAGGCGCACGAGCGGGGCGAGACCTCACGCACGGCGTTACAGGGCTTCGCCTACCGTGACCTGAAAGGCCGGGGCCTGTCGGCGCAGCCCGCGCTGCATGTGCTGCGGAAGGTCGCCGACGCCTACACCACCCTGCGCGCCAACATCCGCGGCGGGAACCTCGGCAGGCCAGGGTCGAAGCGCCGCAGCAGGGCAGAGGGAAAGCCGATCGGCTTCCGGCCGGACGCGGCACAACCGTATGACGACCGGTGCCTCAGCTGGCAGGTCGATGAGCAGACCGTCAGTATCTGGACCACCGCTGGACGTCTCCGGGGCGTACGGTTCATCTGCTCCGAGCAGGCCCCACGCCAAGCCTGGCCCTTCAGGGCCGGGTAGTTGACTTACGGCATTCCGGTCCTGCGGAAATTACAGGAGCAGTGCCGTTTCCCGCTGCTCGGCGCCAACGCGCTGGACGTGCACACCCGTGTTCTAGCGTGCCGCGGGAAGCGCGGGCGCCGGAAGCGTCCGGGCGCGGCCGTCCGCGCTTCCGGCGGGCTCATTCCTGCGCGAGAGGGGTGAGCACCACACCCTGGGCCGGGAGTGTCGGCGTGGGGCCGGGTCCGACGCCGAACGTAGTGAACGCGGTGCGCCGCGGCAGCGGGTAGACCGTGGTGCCGGTGAGGCTGTTGAGGATGGTGGCGCTCCGCCAGGCGGCCAGCCCGAGGTCGGGCGCGCCCACCCCGTGGGTGTGGCGTTCGGCGTTCTGTACGTACACACTGCCGGTGACGGCCGGATCGAGGACGAGGCGGAACTCCTCGTCGACGCACGGGCGTTCGGACGCGTCGCGCCGCATGTACGGGTCGAGTCCGGCGAGCAGCCCGTCCAGCGGCCGTTCGCGGTAGCCGGTGGCGAGGACGACGGCGTCGGTGACGAGGCGGGAGCGGGCGCCCTGCTGGCGGTGTTCGAGGTGGAGTTCGACGCGGGTGCCGGCGACGCGGCCCACGGTCCGCACCCGGACTCCGGGGGTGAGGACGGCGTCGGGCCAGCCGCCGTGCAGGGTGCGCCGGTAGAGCTCGTCGTGGATGGCGGCGATGGTGTCGGCGTCGATGCCCTTGTGGAGCTGCCACTGGCGGGGGACGAGTTCGTTCCGTACGGCTTCGGGAAGGGCGTGGAAGTAGCGGGTGTAGTCGGGGGTGAACTGTTCCAGGCCGAGTTTCGAATACTCCATGGGGGCGAATGCCTCGGTGCGGGCCAGCCAGTGGAGCTTCTCGGCGCCCGCCGGGCGGCGGCGGAGGAGGTCGAGGAAGATCTCGGCGCCGGACTGTCCCGAGCCGACCACGGTGATGTGCCCGGCGTTCAGGAGTCGTTCACGGTCCGTCAGATAGTCGGACGAGTGGATGACGGGGACGGATGCCAGGTCCACGAGGGGCTTGAGGGGGTCGGGGACGAACGGTTCGGTGCCCACGCCGAGGGCGACATGGCGGGTGTACGTACGGCCGAGTGCCTCGGCCTCGCCCTCGGCGCCGAGCTGGGTGAAGTCGACCTCGAACAGGGCGCGGCCCGGGTTCCAGCGGACGGCGTCGACCTGGTGGCCGAAGCGGAGGCCGGGGAGCTGTTCACTGACCCAGCGGCAGTACGCGTCGTACTCGGCGCGCTGGATGTGGAAACGCTCGGCGAAATAGAACGGGAAGAGCCGGTCCAGGCTGCGGAGGTAGCTCAGGAACGACCAGGGGCTGCCCGGGTCGGCGAGGGTGACGAGGTCGGCGAGGAAGGGGACCTGGAGGGTGGCGCCATCGATGAGGAGGCCGGGGTGCCAGTGGAACGCGCGGCGCTGCTCGTAGAACGCGGTGGCGAGGGGCGCGGGGTGGCCGGGGATGGCGGGTACGCCGTGGGCGAGGGCGGCGAGCGAGAGGTTGAAGGGGCCGATACCGATGCCGACGAGGTCGTGTGGCTGGTCGGATCCGGGAGTGGGCCGTCCGGTCATCTGCGTGTTCTGCCTTCTGCGAGAGCGGTGGTGTTGTCGGCCTCGGCCGTGACGAGGGCGATGAGCCGGTCGAGGTCCTCGGCCGTGGTGTGCGGATT
>DATCWZ010000849.1:0-2351 GCA_036566065.1 Streptomyces sp.
CCGAGGAAGTCCGCCGCCCCGCCATCGAAGGGCAGCCCGGCCAGATCGCCCCGCAGGTGCAGGAAGAGCAGGAGCGCCACCGCCGAACCCAGGGTGGTGGACAGCGCGGTCGACACGGCGGCGAGGATGCTCAGCCCGGCCGGTCCCAGGCCCGCCGCGGACAGCGCGGAGCGCGGCCGGGTACTGGGATCGGTGCGGGCCACCGCGACCGCGAACTGCACCGTCGCGGCCAGCGGGACCAGGCACCACAGCAGCCGCAGCACCGAGCCCGCCGGGTGCGCCGGATGCCCGGCCGCGTACCCCAGGGTGCTCAGCAGCAGGAAACCCACCCCGGCCGACGCGGCGGCGACCAGCAGCCGCCGCACCTGGACCAGGGGCAGCGAGCCGCGGGCTAGACGGAGAGCGAGCACGCCGAGCGGCCTTCCGGATCGGATACGGCGGGCGGGGTGACCGTGGAGACCCGGCGGCCGTCCAGCAGGCCGATGACCCGGTCGGCGAGCCCGGCGATCTCCAGGTCGTGGGTGGCGAGCACGACGGTGATGCCGTGCGAGCGTGCCGCGGTGGTCAGGGTGCGCAGCAGTTGGCCGCGCTCCGCGTGGTGCAGGGTCGCGGTCGGCTCATCGGCGAAGATCACGGACGGGGACGCGGTCAGCGCGCGGGCGACCGAGACCCGCTGGCGCTGCGCCTGCAGCAGTGCGTGCGGCCGCTTTCTGGCGTGTACGGCGATGTCGAGCCGCTCCAGCCACTCCATGGCGGCCTTCTTCGCCGCCCGGTGCGGGACACCCCGCAGCAGCAGTGGGAGCGCGGCGTTCTCCCAGACGGTCAGCTCCGGTACGAGCTGGGGCCCGGGCGCGATCCAGCCGAACCGGTCGCGGCGGAGCCGCTCGCGCAGCCGGGGCCCCAGGGTGTGCACCGGCACGTCGTTGAACCACACTTCGCCCTGCTCGGGTACCAACTGGCCGGACAGACAATCCAGCAGGGTCGTTTTGCCGCTGCCGCGCGGGCCGGTCACGGCGAGGATCTCGCCTTCGCCGATACCGAGGGAGACACCGTCGAGTCCGGGTGATCCGTTGTGGGAGTGGTGCAGGGAACGCGCCCAGATCACGTCGTTGTCCGGCGGGGCCACCATGGCGTACACCTCGGTTCAGATCACTTTCCGTCTCCCGTACGGGGGAACGGAGAAGGCTGATCGGTCACTCGGCACGCTAGGTAGTCGGACGGGGGTGTGCGAACAGCACGTGGCCCGGATGGGCCCGTTCTCACTCGGACGGGTGCATCCGGGCCTGACTCTCAGAGCTTCGTCCTCTCAGAGCTTCGTCCACGCCTCCGTGAGCACCGTCCGCAGGATGCCCTCGATCTCGTCGAACGTCGACTGATCGGAGATCAGCGGCGGGGCGAGCTGGATCACCGGGTCGCCGCGGTCGTCGGCCCGGCAGTACAGGCCGTTGTCGTACAGCGACTTGGACAGGAAGCCGTACAGGACGCGCTCGGTCTCCTCGTCGGTGAAGGACTCCTTGGTGACCTTGTCCTTCACCAGTTCGATGCCGTAGAAGAAGCCGTTGCCGCGTACGTCGCCGACGATCGGCAGGTCGTGCAGCTTCCGCAGCGTCGTGAGGAAGGCGTTCTCGTTGTCCAGGACGTGCTGGTTGAGGCCCTCGCGCTCGAAGAGGTCGAGGTTGGCCAGACCCACGGCGGCGGAGACCGGGTGGCCGCCGAAGGTGTAGCCGTGCAGGAACATGTTGTCGTCCCGGTAGAACGGCTCCGACAGCCGGTCGGAGATGATGCAGGCGCCGATGGGGGAGTAGCCGGAGGTCATGCCCTTGGCGCAGGTGATCATGTCCGGCACGTAGTCGAACTTCTCGCAGGCGAACATCGTGCCGAGCCGGCCGAAGGCGCAGATGACCTCGTCGGAGACCAGCAGCACATCGTGCTTGTCGCAGATCTCGCGCACGCGCCGGAAGTAGCCGGGCGGCGGCGGGAAGCAGCCGCCCGCGTTCTGCACCGGCTCCAGGAAGACCGCGGCGACGGTGTCGGCGCCCTCGAAGAGGATCTGCTGCTCTATCTGGTCGGCGGCCCAGCGGCCGAACGCCTCCGGGTCGTCACCGAAGAGCGGGGCGCGGTAGATGTTGGTGTTGGGGACCTTGCGGGCGCCGGGGACCAGCGGCTCGAAGGGGGACCTGAGGTCGGGCAGGCCTGTGATGGACAGGGCGCCCTGCGTGGTGCCGTGATAGGCGACCGCGCGCGAGATGACCTTGTACTTGTTCGGCTTGCCGGTGAGCCTGAAGTACTGCTTGGCCAGCTTCCAGGCGGTCTCCACGGCCTCTCCGCCGCCCGTGGTGAAGAAGACCTTG
>DATCWZ010000109.1:0-4226 GCA_036566065.1 Streptomyces sp.
GGCGCTGGTCTACCAGCAGATGTCCGTCTCCGAGGACATGACCTTCCACCCGAAGTGCGTGTGGGGCTCCGTCGACAAGCGCCGCAAGCCCGGGCCGTTGCGCCCGGGGGAGTGGGGTGGCCGGCGTGCCGGCATGGAGGGCATCCACACCATCCTGTCGATCGACCCCGCTGGCACGGGGGAGGCCTTCCTCCTCATGTACGGCGTGGACCGGCAGACCCGGGACCGCTGGGTGCTCGACGCATGGATGGGCACACACACCAAGATCTCCTGGTACTACGACAAGATCGTCGAGACGTGGGAGCAGTACCGCTTCACGGACCTCGTGGTCGAGAAGCAGGGCTACTCCTCCTGGCTGTACCAGGACGAGCGGATCACCGAGTTCTGCCGCCAGCGCGGCATCCGCATCCACCCGCACTACACGGGTGTCGGCAACAAGGTCGACCCGGACTTCGGGGTCGCCTCGATCGCCGGCCTGTTCGGCAGCCTCCAGCGCCGGGACTCCGGCAAGGGCGAGGCCACCGGGCAGGAGGACCACGCGGGGGACAACGTGATCTACCTCCCCGACCCGGGCCACTCGCCTGGGGTCAAGGCCCTGATCGACCAGCTCCTTACCTGGGTTCCCGGCAAGTCCGGCGCGAAGCTTCGGCAGGACGGCCCGATGGCCCTGTGGTTCGCAGAGAAGCGGGCTCGGGAGATCTTGTTCGGTCAGCGTTCGGACGGAAGCCACTCGTCGAACTTCGCCAACGGGAACCGCTTCCTCACGCCACGAGCCCGCCGTAGGCAGATGGTCCGACCCGCGTTCATGAACTGAGGCACACATGGCTTATGAAGCAACCGTGGTCGGTGGCCCCTGCCCCGCTGACATCCGCGCCCGCTGCGACGCGCTCCAGAAGCGGTACATGACCCGGGACACCGAGGTCTCGCTGGTCCGCTCGATCCGCCGCGGGGACTTCGAGGCCGTGGCCCCCGGGGCGTTCACCGACGAGTACCCGGCCCCGATCGTCGCCAACCGGATCGACACGATGGCCCGGGACATGGCAGCCACGCTGACCATGCTCCCGACGTTCTCCTGCCTGCCGTCCTCCACGCTGAAGGACCGGGCGAAGCGGTTCGCCGACAAGCGCACCCGGATCGCCCAGCACTACGTCGAGTCCTCGCTCCTCCAGGCGCAGATGCCCGACGCTTCCGACTCGTACCACGCCAGCGGGTTCTTCGCTGGCGAGGTACGCCCCGATCTCGTGGCGAAGACCCCGAAGATCAAGTTGGTCGACGGCGCGGCCTGCTACCCGGTGTGGGACCAGGACTTCAACACGACCGAGATCCTCGTCGTCACGATGATGAACGAGCTCCTCGTGAAGGCGCACTACCCCGACGTCTACAAGACCGTCAAGGAGAAGTACGCCGGAGCCTGCGTGCAGGGCGAGATGAAGGTCTACCGCCACCAGGACAAGGACTGGACGACGGTCTACCTCCCCGACGCCGGGGGCATCGTCCTCGAGCGGGTCAAGAACCCGCTCGGCAAATGCACCTACGTCGCCATCCCTCGCCCGATGGGGCAGGACTGGTTCACCATCCCCCGTGGCGCCTTCGCCGATCTGGTCTACCCGATGATCGCGGCCAACGAGTTCCGAATGCTGGCGCTCGAGTCCACGTACAAGTCGGTGCAGGCCCCGACGATCGTTCCCACCGACGTGACGGACGTGCCGTTCGGCCCGGACGCGACGATCCACACGAACAACCCGCAGGGCGTCGGTCGACTCAAGATCGAGGTCCCGACGTCCGCCTTCCAGGCGTCCGAGCTTCTCGACCAGGACATGCAGATCGGGGCGATGTCCCCGGGCTCTCGCTCCGGCAGCATCAACGCCTCGGTCATCACTGGCCGTGGCGTGGACGCCCTCGGCGAGGGCTACAGCCAGCAGGTCGCCCTTGCGCAGATGCGCATAGGGGTTGGCCTCAAGAAGCTGGTCGAGCTGTGCTTCGAGATGGACGAGAAGTACTGGCCGAACGACGAGAAGGAGATCCGGGGGCAGTCGCTCGACAACCCCGGCACCGTCACCTACGTCCCGGCCAAGGACATCAAGGGCGACTGGACGGTCAACGTCGACTACGGGTTCCTCCTGGGGCTCGACGCGAACCGGGCGCTGGTGTTCATCCTCCAGGCGCAGGGCGCCGGCCTGATCTCCAACGACACCGCGGCGCGGAACCTGCCGATCAAGCTGAACCTCGCCGAGGAGCAGAACCGTATCCAGCTCGAGCAGCTCCGCACGGCTCTGCTCTCGTCGATCGCGGCCAGCTCGCAGGTGATCCCGCAGATGCTCGCCAACGGCCAGCAGCCCACCGACCTGCTCGCGCAGATCGCGGCGGTCGTGGAGGGCGTGAAGAAGGGCAAGGACATCGAGACCGTGGTCTCGGAGGTGTTCGCTCCGCCCGAGCCGGAGGCTGCGCCCGCCGCACCTGCACCGCAGGACCCGATGGCCGCACTTGCGGCTGTGGGCGGCGGAGCCGCCCCACCGGAGGGTGCTGTCGACCCGGCTACCGGCGCACCGTCGCCGGACGCACGGCCCGCGCTCCAGCAGATCATGGCCGGCTTGACCGGCTCAGGCTCACCGAACCTCCGGGCGAACGTCTCCCGGCAGGTTCCCGTCGCAGGCGCATCGTAAGGAGGCGTGATGGCAGAAGGCCACGGGGGCTACAGACGCCCCAGCAACCCAGCCCCCGTCTCCGGCCCGGGCAAGCACTCGCGCCGGACGGACGGGCGCCCCGAAGTCCACGACCTGCCCAACAGCAAGTACGGCGAGGCGCAGGACTTCCGCGAGATCCAGAGTGGAGCCCCGATGGGCAACCCGTCGACCTCCGCGGCAGCGGCAGCCTCCGGCGCCGCGGCCCCAGCCGCTCCACCCATCCCACTCGGTGCCGCGTCCACCATGCCCGGTCAGCCGGTCACGGCTGGAGCAGACGCAGGCATCGGCCCGGGGATGGACGCCCTCGGACTGAACATGCCGTCCAGCGAGAAGGAAGACCTCGCCCAGCGGTACGGCCCCTACCTTCCCTTGCTCGTCCGCAAGTCAGAAGACCCCATGAGCTCGCAGGAGTTCCGCGATCAGGTTCGCTACCTGGTCTCCGTCATCGGCTAAGGAGGCGACATGGCTGAAGGCGACAGCTTCTGGGGAGTCGTAAAGGATCTCGTCAACGCTACCCCGGTCGTCGGCGCCTACTCGCAGGCCGCTTGGGGCAAGGGCAACTTCGACCCCGAGGCAGCGAAGAAGCCTCTCGAGCCGCTCACCATCGGCTCGGCCATCTCCGGTGTCATCCCCACTCAGTCGATCGGCGTCCTCTACGGTGGCGCCAAGCAGGCGCCCGTCGTCGGCAACGTCATCTCGGCGCTCGAGACCCCTCTCAAGTTCACCCTCGACCTGCCGAACCGCACCTTCGACGCCCTGTGGTCGGGCGCCCAGTTCTCGGACTACAAGTTCTCCACTGGCGACGAGGACCGGTTCGACAACTTCGCCGAGGGCTGGCGTCGGTCATGGGACTCCTGGGGCACTGACCAGCACACCTCCGGTGGCGAGATCATCGCCTCCAGCATCACGGGCGGGTCCACCAACCGTGTCGACATGTTCGACCCGGACGGCGCCCGCCAGATCGAGGCATGGTCGCACAGGACGTGGTACGGCAGCATCGCTGGCGGTGTGGCTGACCTGACTGCCGGCTTCGTCGGCCCGGGCTCGGGTGTCGCCCCCGCGGTCAAGGCGGCTCGCGCCGGCAAGGTTCTCGATACCGTCGCGGATGTCGAGCGTGCCACCGACACGTTCAACGTCGCCTCGGCGGCAGGCAAGCTGGACGACCTCAAGGTTGGCGCTGGCAAGTCCTTCTTCCGTGACCTCGCCGGCCTCGAGCAGACCGGCGAGACCTACGCTGCCCGCTTGCGGGACTTCGCCCGGGAGGCTGTTGCCTCCGGCACGTCCCGTGCGGACGCGATGAACTTCTTCGGTCCCCGCATGGCCGGTGCCACCGAGGGCAGCAAGCGCCTCATGGCCGAGACCGCCTTCTACCTGAAGGGGCTCCCCGAGGAGCAGGCCACCCACGTCATGGCGAACTCCTGGCTGGCCCTCATGGGCAGCGAGCGTGCCGCCCGTGAGGTGATCGACAACGCCCCGCTGGTGATGGACAAGATCGCCAACGCCTCTGGCGCCCCGGTCGACCTGAAGCTGGTCACCGAGGCG
>DATCWZ010000578.1:0-4025 GCA_036566065.1 Streptomyces sp.
GCGGTATCCCAGTGCGGCCAGCGCGTCCTCGACCGGGTCGAACGGGAACATCCGCAGCACGAAGTGCGCCATCCAGGGCCTGCGGTCGCCCTGGGCGAGGACGACACGGACGAGCGTACGCTCGGTGACGTATCCGATACAGCCGGTGGATATGACCAGATCGGCGCCCGAGAGCCGGTCGCGCTGCTCCGGTGTGGGGTCGTTCGCCTCCAGGTCGGCGTTGACGGCGGCGTCGAGGAATCCGGCCTCGCGCGCGTACGCCAGTGCGCTGCTGGACGCGTCGAGGCCGGTGACGTGCAGGGAGTGCGCGGGGGTGCGGGACCGGGCGAGGTCCCGGTCGCGGGCGAGCAGTTCGTCCCTGGACACCTCACCGGCGTCGCAGTAGCGGGCGTACAGCTCGTCCATGCTCACGTCGTACTTCAGCAGGGCGGCGTTGATTCCGTACGAGCAGCCGATGTCCAGCACGCGGGGCGCCGCCACCTGCCGGGACTCCCGGTACTCCTTGATCAGCTTCTCGAAGTAGGGCTTGGCCTGCTGGGGAACGCAGTAGCCCAGGGGGCGCAGCACCTGGAAGTAGGTGCGGGGGTCGGGCTGGGTGTAGATGTGGTTGAGCGAGACTTTTCCGGTGGCGTCGAAGCGCAAGGGTCGGTTCCTTCGTGAGTGGCGAGGCGGGGTTCCGGGCTGCGGGGTGTCGGATGGCGGCTAGTCCAGCAGCCCGTCACCGCGCACCGCCCGCCCCTCGGCCGCCAGATGGGCGGGCAGGACCCGCCCGAAGAGCTGCCTGGTGCGGGCCACGCTCCCGATGACGCCGGGGCGCTCGCTGTACGCGAAGATCGCGCTGTGGCGCGCGGTGCCGCCCCGGACGGGGCTGACCCGGTGCAGCGAGTAGCGGCCCTTGAAGAGCTGGAGGTCGCCGGGGCGCAGCGGGAGGCGTCTGGTCAGCCGCTCACCGCGGCCGTCCAGCACGTCCCGTACGTCGTCGAAGTGCTCGTCGTCCGCGGTCCTGATGCCGGGGCAGTACTCGAAGATCCCGCCGTCCTCGGCCCGCTGGGTGAGCATGCTGACGGTGAACTCGTTGGTGTCGAAGTGCCAGGGGTGTTCCATGCCCGGTTGTACGACGTTGAGTACGAGCCCCGCGAGCGGGTCGGCCAGTTCGTGCAGCGCGGGCAGCGCGAAACAGTCGGCGACGAAGCGCTGGAACACGGGGTGGGAGTAGAGCCGGCTGATGAGGGCGTCGGCGGGGATCCGGTCGCGTGCGACGAAGGCGTTGCCACGCTGGAAGGTGCGGCGGCCGGGATGGTCGCCGGGGAGCGCCTCGTCGATGTCGATGTTGTAGACGTTGACCGTCTCGGTGTCGAAGTGCGCACGGGGCGCGAGGGCGGCGCACTCCCTGCGCAGATCGTCGTGGAGCGCGGGGCGGATGAAGTCCGGCAGCACGGTGCAGCCGAGGGCGTCGAGTTCCTGCCGGGCGCGGGCGATCACGGCCCGCCCTCCGGCGCTTCCGGGTTCGGACAGGGGGTAACGCCCCGTGTCGACCAACTGGTCGAGCGTCATGGCTTGCAGAGTGCTCATGCGATCCTCTCCGTGCGGGCAGACCGTCCCGGACCGGACACTGTGCCGGTACCCCGCATAACTCAACCGGCGAGTAGCCCAGTTGAAGTTCCCACAGCGCGGCCGCGTTGTCTGTGATATGCCACACGCCGCCGGACCGGCCGACCCGCGGTCAGCGAAGATCGATGACCGGGCGACCGGCCGTCCGCCTGCCGGGCGGCCTCCTGCCCGTGCCCCCGGGACCGTCGGGGGGCACGGGCGGGGCGGGGTGTGTCAGCGGCCGTAGCGGATCAGGCGGCGGACCATGTGGCAGGTGGTGTCGGATGGCGGGTGGATGGCGAGGCACTCGGCCATCGCGTGTATCCGGGCGTTGTCGGCGGCCGACGGGTGGTAGACGCCCGTGTCGAGCAGGGCGATGGCCAGCCGCATGGCCTTGAGACGGCGGTTGTGCGAGACGTACCACTCGCGTGGCCTGCCCGCGGGCAGCGGCTTCTTCCGCAGGGGCGGGTGGATCGGCTGGGTCGTGACTGCGGCAACGGCCATCGGCAACCTCCTGGCACGGTGGTGGAACCCTCACGAACTATCCCCAACTTTACTGCCCGGCACTGACAATCGACCCTGGCCAGAGGCGCTTTCGGGAGCCCCTCCCGGTAGCCTTGGCGCCATGGAGATCTGGATCAATCCCGCCTGTTCGAAGTGCCGCAGCGCGGTGGACCTGCTCGACGCCGAAGGCGCCCAGTACACCGTCCGCCGCTATCTGGAGGACGTGCCGTCGCCCGATGAGATCCGCGCCGTACTCGACCGGCTCGGCCTCGAACCGTGGGACATCACCCGGACCCAGGAGCCGGACGCCAAGGAGCTGGGGATCATGGACTGGCCGAAGGACGCCGACGCGCGTGAGCGGTGGATCAAGGCGCTGGCCGGGCACCCGAAGCTGATCCAGCGCCCGATCATCACGGCGGAGGACGGAACGGCCGTGGTGGCCCGGACGGAGGAGGCGGTACGGGACGCGCTGGGCCGGTCGTGACCGCCGGGGCTGCCGGACCAGGAGGCCCGGCAGCCCGGGTTCAGCAACTCAGGCCGCCGCGGGCACCGGTCCCAGCGCTGCCTCGGCGCGCGCGAGCACCTCGGTGAGCCGCAGCCCGAACCGGGCGTCGCAGGGGTGCGACACTCCCGTACGAATTGCTTCGGCCAGCGCGTCCACCGCGCGCCCGAACGCGCCGAGCGCCTCGTCGCCCCCCTCGGGCAGGACGAACGTGCCGCGCTCACCTCTGAACTCGACCTCGGCACCGACCGCCGCCGCCGGGGCGTCCAGGCCGAGCGTCACCGTGCTCGACGCGCCGGACGCGTGACGCAGCAGCAGATGCGTGGTGCCGTTCGGGCCGCGCGCCGCCGTTACCTCCGTGACGGCGCCCAGTACCGGGATCAGGACGGACAGGGCGTGCGGGCCGACGTCCCACAGGCCGCCCTTCTCGCGGCGCCAGGGCGAGGCGCCGAACGCGTTGTCCGTACCCGGGGTCCAGAGCGCGTTGAGCCACAGGGCGCGGGCCGTGAACCAGCCGCCGGCGGCCGCCTGTTCGTCGATCCAGCCGGCGGTGCCGACCGCGAACCGCATGGTGCAGAACACCACGGAGGCGACCTGGGCCCGCTCCACGGCTTCGGCGACCTCGCGTGCCGCCGACACGGTGGTGGCGACCGGCTTGTCCATCAGGAGGTGGCAGCCCGCCTCGGCGGCGCGTACGGCCAGCGGTGCCTGGATGTCCGGCGGCACGGCGAAGGCCACCGCGTCACTGGCGGCGAACAGCGCGTCGATGCCCGCCTCGTCCGTATACGCCTCGGTGTGATGGGCGTCGGCGAGTTCGGCCGCTGCCTCGCGGCGCCGGGCCCAGACGCCGCTCAGTACGACACCGGGGTGCGCGGCGAGGGCGGGGGCGTGGGTCATGCGGGCCCAGGGGCCGGCGCCGACAAGGCCGATACGCAGCGGTGCGGCGGGTGATGGTGAGGAAGCGGGGGCAGGGGTGGAATCCGGTGTCATGCCTGCCAGTCTGCCTGGTCGGGCGGACTGCCCCGGAAGGCTGTCCCTCTTGGCGGGCTTCGCCCGGGACTTGACCGTTCCGGCGGTTCCGGTGGTTCCGGCCATTGCCGGTGGTTTTGACGATGGAGCTTCCCACGAATTCCGGTCCGGTCTGAACGCGCCGGGCGCCTTTCGCGTATGGGACGTCACGCTTCTCCCTCGAAGCAAGGAGTTCCATGGGACGCATATCGCGCAAGAAACGTTCGACACTGGCAAACCGGGCAATTGTCGCCTCGGCTGCGCTGATTCTGGGAGGAGGTGGGCTGGTCGCGGTCAATGTCTACGCGAGCGCGGGAGAAGGCGCGTCCGGTTCACCGCCCCACCGCTCCTGGAACCACGCCCGCCAGATGTCCACCATCGACTGTCCGGACGCGGGAATCGCGCTGCCGGACGTGCCGGA
>DATCWZ010000099.1:0-5100 GCA_036566065.1 Streptomyces sp.
CATCGCCACCGACAGGTTCGCCAGGTCGAAGTCCTCCGAGCTGCGGATCTCGTCCAGGGTGGAACGCGACCGCGACAGGATCGCCGCGTTCTCCTGCTCCCAGGCCTTGAACCGCTGCTCGGGCGTCGACGTCCCGTTGCCCACGGACAGCACGTCCGACGTCAGCGCCGCGTGAGCCGCGTACAGGTCCTCGCGGATGGAGGCACGGGCCATGGACTGCCAGCGGTCGGACCGCGGCAGCTCGATGATCCGGTCCATGAGCTGCGTGATCCCCAGCCGGTCGGCCAGGTCGTAGTACACCTCGGCGACGGACAGCGGGTCCTTGTCCGTACGGTCCGCGATGGCCACGATGTCCAGGGCAGGGAAGGCCGAAGAGAATCCGGCCACCCGCACCGCCAGCTCGTCGGGCACGCCGACCGAGGTCAGCTCGTCCAGGATCGACTGGTGCCACTCCAGGTCGGTGCCCAGCAGTAGCTTCGGCAGCTCGTTCCAGACCTGGTTGACACCGTCCCGGAAGAACTCGACGGTCTCCGCGATCTGTACCGGCTGCGGCCGGTTGCCCAGCAGCCAGCGCGAACCGCGCTCGACCAGCCGGCGCGAGTGCAGCCTGATCCGGGTCTGCACATCGGCGGCCACCGTGCTGTCGAGCGCCTCTACGGCGTCCCATACGGCGGCGAGGCCGAAGATCTCACGGGCGGCGAACTGCGCGCGTACGACCTCCTCGGTGGACGCCCCGGTCTCCTCGCGCAGCCGGTGCACGAAGGTCGAACCACCGCTGTTGACCGTGTCGTTGACCAGCACCGTGGTGATGATCTCGCGGCGCAGCGCGTGCCCTTCGACCGCCTCGGGGAAGCGCTCACGGAGCTGCTTGGGGAAGTAGGCGTGCACCAGCTTCTGCAGGCTCGGGTCGTCGGGAAGGCTGGTGGCGATCAGGTCCTCGGCCGCCGTGATCTTCGTGTACGCGAGCAGCACGGCCAGCTCGGGCTGGGTGAGGCCCCTGCCGTGGTTGAGGAGCTCGCCGATCTGCCGGTCGCTCGGCAGGAACTCCAGCGCCCTGTCCAGGTGTCCCTCGCTGCTCAGCCTGCGCATGAAGCGCTGGTGGGCCTGGAGCAGGGACGCCGACTGGGAACCGGCGTTGGCGAGCGCGACGTTCTGCGCGTAGTTGTTGCGCAGGACCAGTTGACCGACCTCGTCCTCCATCGAGGCGAGCAGCTTGTTGCGCTGCTTGACGGTCATGTCGCCGTCCCGGACCAGGCCGTTGAGCAGGATCTTGATGTTCACCTCGTGGTCGGAGGTGTCCACACCGGCGCTGTTGTCGATCGCGTCCGTATTGATCCGGCCGCCGGTCCTGGCGAACTCGATCCGGCCGAGCTGGGTGCAACCGAGGTTGCCGCCCTCGCCGACGACGCGGGCCCGCAGGTCCTCGCCGTTGACGCGGATCGCGTCGTTGCTCTTGTCCCCGACGTCCGCGTTCGACTCGGCGGACGACTTGATGTACGTACCGATGCCGCCGTTCCACAGGAGGTCGACGGACGCCTTGAGGATGTTCTGCATCAGCTCGGCGGGCGTCATCTTGGCGACCTTCGAGTCGATGCCGAGCGCCTCACGGATGTGTGCGTTGAGCGGGATCGACTTGGCGCTGCGGGGGTGGACGCCACCGCCCGCCGAGATCAGGTCCTTGTTGTAGTCGGCCCAGGAACTGCGCGGCAGGTCGAACAGGCGGCGCCGCTCGGCGAACGAGGCGGCGGCGTCCGGCGTCGGGTCGAGGAAGATGTGCCGGTGGTCGAAGGCCGCGACCAGCCGGATGTGGTCCGACAGCAGCATGCCGTTGCCGAACACGTCACCCGACATGTCCCCGATGCCGACGACGGTGAAGTCCTCTGTCTGCGTGTCGTGGCCCAGCTCGCGGAAGTGCCGCTTGACGGACTCCCAGGCGCCGCGGGCCGTGATGCCCATGCCCTTGTGGTCGTACCCGGCGGAACCGCCCGAGGCGAACGCGTCACCGAGCCAGAAGCCGTACGAGACGGCGACCTCGTTGGCGATGTCCGAGAACTTCGCGGTGCCCTTGTCGGCGGCGACGACGAGATACGTGTCGTCCTCGTCGTGCCGGACCACGTCGACGGGCGGCACGACCTCGCCCGCCACCAGGTTGTCGGTGATGTCGAGCAGCGCCGAGACGAACATCTTGTACGAGGCGATGCCCTCGGCCAGCCAGGCGTCACGGTCCACGGCGGGATCGGGAAGCTGCTTGGCGACGAAGCCGCCCTTGGCGCCGACCGGCACGATCACGGTGTTCTTCACCATCTGCGCCTTGACCAGGCCGAGGATCTCCGTACGGAAGTCCTCCCGCCGGTCGGACCAGCGCAGACCACCGCGGGCGACCTTGCCGAAGCGCAGGTGCACACCCTCGACGCGCGGCGAGTACACCCAGATCTCGAACGCCGGGCGCGGCGCGGGCAGGTCGGGGATGGCCTGCGGGTCGAACTTCATCGACACATAGCTGTGCGGCTTGCCGGAATCGGCCTTCTGGAAGAAGCTGGTGCGCAGCGTCGCCTTGATGACGGTGAGGAAGGACCGCAGGATCCGGTCCTCGTCCAGCGAGGCCACCTGGTCGAGCGCCCCGTCGAGCTCCTCCAGCAGACCGTCGATGAGCTCTGTGCCCGCCCGCTGCCGGCTCGGCGACATCCGGGCCTCGAAGAGGGAGACCAGCAGCCGGGTGGTGTGGACGTTGTTGCAGAGGGTGTCCTCCATGTAGTCCTGGCTGAAGGTCGAACCGGCCTGGCGCAGATACTTCGCGTACGCCCGCAGCACCATCGCCTGGCGCCAGTCGAGACCGGCGCGCAGCACCAGCGAGTTGAAGTTGTCGTTCTCCGCCGCGCCCGTCCAGACGGCGCCGAAGGCGTCCTGGAAGCGCTCACGGGCGTCATCGGCGAGGTGGTCGCCGCCGGCGGCCGTGGCCTCCGGCATCCGCAGCCCGAAGTCGTAGATCCAGGCGTGGGCACGGTCCGCGCAGCGCAGCTCGTACGGACGTTCGTCGACGACCTCGACCCCGAGCCGCTGAAGGGCGGGGAGCACGGCGGAGAGGGAGACCTGCTCGCCCGTACGGTAGATCTTGAAGCGGCGCTCGTCCTGGGCCGCGCCGACGGGCTCGTACAGGCTGAGGGCGAAGTCCTTCTCGCCGCTCTTGAGCGCTTCGAGGTGGACAAGGTCCGCGACGGCGGCACGCGGCAAGTGGTCCGCCTTGTAGCCCTCGGGGAACGCCTGTCCGTACCGGCGCAGCAGCTCGGCGGCGCGCTCCTCACCGAACTCGGCGTTCAGCGCCTCCTGGAAGCCGTCGGCCCAGGAGCGGGTGGCCTCGACGAGGCGCGCCTCGATCCGGTCCACGTCGGCGTCGGTGAGCTGCGGCAGCTCGGTGCCCGGCGTGACCCGGACGACGAAGTGCAGCCGGGACAGGATCGACTCGGTGTTCCAGGCGGTGAAGTCGACGCTGGTGCCGCCCAGTTCCTCCTTGAGGAGGTCGATCAGCCGCAGCCGTACAGCGGTGGTGTAGCGGTCGCGCGGCAGGTAGACGAGGGCGGAGTAGTAGCGCCCGTATTCGTCCTTGCGCAGATACAGCCGCAGCCGCCGGCGCTCCTGGAGGTAGAGCACCGAGGTGACGATGGCACGCAACTGGTCGACGGGCGTCTGGAAGAGTTCGTCGCGCGGGTAGGTCTCCAGGATCTGGAGCAGGTCGCGGCCGTCGTGACTGTTGGCGGTGAAGCCCGCGCCCTCCAGGACCTCGGCGACCTTGCGCCGGACCACGGGCACGCGGCGTACGGACTCCGTGTACGCGGCGGAGGAGAACAGCCCGAGGAAGCGGCGCTCACCGATGACGTTGCCATCGGCGTCGAACTTCTTCACGCCGACGTAGTCGAGATAGCTGGGGCGGTGCACGGTGGCCCGGCTGTTGGCCTTCGTCAGGACCAGCAGCTTGTGCTCGCGGGCCTTGGCGCGGGCGTCGGCGGGCAGCCGGTCGAAGGACGGGCTGACCGGGTGCTTCTCGTCCTCGGTGTGCTTCGGGTCGGAGCGCAGAATGCCGAGGCCGGTGCCGGGCACCGCGGCCAGCGCGTCCGTCTCCTTCAGCTCGTACTCGCGGTAGCCGAGGAAGGTGAAGTGATCGGCGGCCAGCCAGCGCAGCAGCTCACGGGCCTCTTCGACTTCTTCGTCGCCGAGCTCCTGCAGCGGCTCGCCCGGCAGGTCCTCGGCGATGCGCAGGGCCGCGTCGCGCATCTTCTCCCAGTCCTCGACGGCTTCCCGTACGTCGGACAGGACGCGCAGCAGATCGCCGGTGATCTGCTTCAGGTCGCCGCGGTCGGTCTCGCGGTCGATCTCGACATGGATCCAGGACTCGACGAGCGCGTCGTGCGGCAGGGCGGCCTTGTCGGCCTTGGCCGACTTGGCGTTCCTGCGGCCCTTGGACTTGGAGGTCTTCGTGATGCCGTTGCCCTCGGTGAGGACCTCGATCAGCTTGCCGGTGACGTCGCGCCGGACGATGACCTGCGGGTGGATCACTACATGGATGCCGCGGCCCTGGCGGGACAGCTCGTTGGTGACGGAGTCGACGAGGAAGGGCATGTCGTCGGTGACGACCTCGACGACGGAGTGGCTGCAGGTCCAGCCGTTCTCGTCGACGGTGGGGGTGTGCACACGGACGTTCGCCGTGCCCTGCGGGCGGTTCTCGGCCAGACGGTAGTGGGACGAAGCGGCGCCGAAGACATCGACCGGGTCGCGGCCGTCGATGTCCTCCGGGGCGGTGTGCAGGTAGTAGCGCTGGAGATAGGCGAGCGACATGTCCTGACCCGGACCCTCACCCCGACCGGCCTTGGCGTCGGCCTTGGCACCGGCCTTGGTACCTACCTTGGTACCTGCCCCGTCCGGACGTACCTGGGGAGTGCCTCCCGGGCCGCCGACACCACCGCCCGGGCTGTTGTCAGCTACCTTGGCGGCCCGTTCGAGCAGCTCGGCCTTGGCTTCGTCCAGCTTGGTCTGCATGTTCTCTGGCTCCTGTCGCGCGCCGTTGCGTGACGTAGGTGTAGAAAAAGGCGACATACCGCCACGACG
>DATCWZ010000358.1:0-4415 GCA_036566065.1 Streptomyces sp.
GTGAACTGGGTCACACATGTGTTTGGGTCGTGTAAACGAGGGCAGGCGCGCCATCGGAGCAGACCACGTCCAGTTTTCAACCAGTGCACGTGCCTTGCGGACGGAATCCGCACCGCTCCACGGTCTGCCGGAGGGCGTGGCAGACCGTTTTCCGTTCAACGCGTGAGGTGTATGTGTCAAGGCTGCAAGCCGATCACTTGTACAAAGTATTCGGCAGACGACCGGATCAAGCCGTGCAGAAGCTCCAGAACGGCACCGAGCGCGAGGAACTGCGCGCCGACGGAACGACCGCGGCGGTGATCGACGCGTCGTTCACCGTGGAACCCGGCCAGATCTTCGTCGTCATGGGCCTTTCCGGATCGGGGAAGTCCACCCTGCTGCGGATGCTCAACGGACTGCTGGAGCCCACCGCGGGCCGTGTGCTGTTCGACGGCGAGGACCTGACCGCACTCGGCGCCCGCGAGCTGCGCCAGGTGCGGTCCTCGAAGATCAGCATGGTGTTCCAGCACTTCGCGCTCTTCCCGCACCGCAGCGTCCTGGAGAACGCCGCGTACGGCCTGGAGGTCCAGGGCGTGCCGCGCGCCGAGCGGGAGCAGCGCGCAGCCGCCGCGCTGGAGATGACCGGCCTCGCCGGCTGGGAGGCGTCCTGGCCCGACGAGCTGTCCGGCGGTATGCAGCAGCGTGTCGGTCTTGCCCGCGCGCTCGCCACCGACGCCGACCTGCTGCTGATGGACGAGTCCTTCAGCGCGCTCGACCCGCTGATCCGCCGCGACATGCAGGACCAGTTGCTCGAACTCCAGCAGCGGCTGAAGAAGACCATCGTCTTCATCACCCACGACCTCAACGAGGCCATGCGCCTCGGTGACCGGATCGCCGTCATGCGCGACGGGAGGATCGTCCAGCAGGGCACCGCCGAGGACATCCTGGTCCGGCCCGCCAACGACTACGTCGCCTCCTTCATCCAGGACGTCGACCGCTCCCGGGTGCTCACCGCCGGTTCGATCATGGAGAAGCCGGCGGCGGGCCGCTCCCACCAGGACCTGCTGGCCGACGCGCCCGCCACGGTGTCCGCCGAGACCCCGATCGCCGAACTCTTCACCCCCTGCTCCACCAGCGGGGTCGCGGTCGCCGTCACCGACGCGGACGGCGGCGTCATCGGCGTCGTACCGCGCACCCGTCTGCTCGCAGCGCTGGGCGAGGAACCGCAGGTCGAGAGGGTCTTGCCGACTCCGCGCGAGGCCAGAAAGGTGAGCGCCGGTGCCTAGGTTCACCTTCGGCGAGTGGGTCGAGAACGCCGTCGACTGGCTCCAGTCGAACCTGACCTGGGTCTTCGACATCATCAATACCGTCCTGGACGGCGCCTACGACGCTGTCTACGCGGTGCTCGGCGGCGGCGAGCCGCTGCTGATGGCGGGCATCTTCGCCGTCATCGCCTTCTGGCTGCGCGGCCTGGTCCCGGCCGTGCTCACCTTCGCCGGCTTCGCCCTCATCGACTCGCTCGCCCTGTGGGACGAGGCGATGGCCACGCTGGCGCTGGTCGTCGTGGCCGCCGTCATCACCGTCGTGATCGCCGTGCCCCTGGGCATCTGGGCGGCGCGCAACAGCAAGGTCAGCGCCACGCTCCGGCCGGGTCTCGACGTCATGCAGACCATGCCCGCCTTCGTCTATCTGATCCCGGGCGTCATGTTCTTCGGCGTCGGCGTCACCCCCGGCGTCATCGCCACCATCGTCTTCGCCATGCCTCCCGGCGTCCGCATGACCGAACTCGGCATCCGCCAGGTCGACGGCGAGCTGGTCGAGGCGGCCGAGGCGTTCGGCACCACGCCCAGGGACACCCTGACGCGCGTGCAACTGCCGCTCGCCCTACCGACGATCATGGCCGGTATCAACCAGGTCATCATGCTGGCCCTGTCGATGGTCGTCATTGGAGGCATGGCGGGCGCGGGCGGTCTCGGCGAGAAGGTCTACGCCGGTATCACCCAGCTCCAGATCGGCCTCGCCGCGGAGAGCGGCATCGCCGTCGTCATCCTCGCCATGTACCTGGACCGGATGACCGGAGCGCTCAACGAGCGGGTCTCCCCGCTCGGCCGCAGGGCAGCCGCCAAGGTCGCGGCGAGCGCGCGGCGCATGAGGTTCACGCACTACAAGCCCGGCACCGCGGTCGCGATGGTCGGCGTGGTCGTCCTCGCGCTCGTCGCGGGCGGCCTGAATGTCGTGGGCTCCGGCGACGACGATGGCAAGGCCGACCAGGCCGGCAGTACCAATGTCGGCCACGGCCAGAAGATCAACCTGGGCTACATCCCCTGGGACGAGGGCATCGCCTCCACCTTCCTGTGGAAGGAGCTCCTGGAGCAGCGTGGCTACACGACCGGCATCACGCAGCTCGACGCGGGCCCGCTCTACTCCGGGGTCGCCCGCGGGGACATCGACTTCCAGACGGATTCCTGGCTGCCGGCCACGCACAAGGACTACTGGGACACGTACAGCGACAAGCTGGAGGACCTGGGGTCCTGGTACGGTCCGACCTCGCTGGAGCTGACCGTCCCCTCGTACGTCAAGGGCATCGACTCGCTCGCTGACCTCAAGGGGCAGGGCGCGAAGTTCCACGGCAAGATCATCGGGATCGAGGCCAGTGCCGGGATGATGGGCACCCTGAACAAGAAGGTGCTCAAGGCGTACGGCCTTCAGGGCGAGTACAAGGTCGTCTCCTCCAGTACCTCCTCGATGCTGGCCGAGCTCAACGCCTCCATCAAGAAGAAGGAGCCCGTCGTGGTGACCCTGTGGTCGCCGCACTGGGCGTACGGGAAGTACGACCTGAAGAAGCTGAAGGACCCCAAGGGTGCCTGGGGCACCGGTGAGCAGATCCACACCGTCGCCCACAAGGGCTTCGCCGACAAGGCGCCCGCGGTCGCCGACTGGCTGAAGGACTTCAAGCTCACCGAGAAGCAGCTCACGGGCCTGGAGAACGAGATCCAGCAGGCCGGCCAGCGCCATGAGCAGGACGGCGTGCGCGCCTGGCTGAAGAAGTCACCCGGACTCGTCGACCGGCTCGCACCGGTCCCCGACGGCACGAAGAATGGCCCGGAGCAGGGCAAGGACGCGGGCAAGACCGTCAACCTGGGCTACTTCCCGTGGGACGAGGCCATCGCCAGCACCTATCTGTGGCAGAACATCCTTGAGGACCGCGGCTACCGCACCACGGTCAAGCAGCTCGACCCCGGCCCGCTCTACACGGGCATGGCGCAGGGGCAGCTCGACGTCCAGTTCGATTCCTGGCTGCCGACCACGCACAAGGACTACTGGGACACGTACAAGAACAACCTCACCGATCTGGGCTCCTGGTACGGTCCGACCTCGCTGGAACTGTCCGTCCCCTCGTACGTCAAGGGCATCGACTCGCTCGCCGACCTCAAGGGGCAGGGCGCGAAGTTCAAGGGCAAGATCATCGGGATCGAGGCGAGTGCCGGGATGATGGGCACGCTGAACAAGAAGGTGCTCAAGGCGTACGGCCTCCAGGGTGAGTACAAGGTCGTCTCCTCCAGCACGTCCTCGATGCTGGCCGAGCTGAACCGGTCGATCAAGAAGAAGGAGCCGGTCGTGGTGACTCTGTGGTCGCCGCACTGGGCGTACGGGAAGTACGACCTGAAGAAGCTCAAGGATCCCAAGGGTGCCTGGGGCTCCGGTGAGCAGATTCACACCGTGGCCAAGAAGGACTTCGCCAAGGACTTCCCGGAGCTCACCGGCTGGCTGAAGGACTTCAAGCTCACCGAGAAGGAGCTGGCCTCCCTCGAAGTTGAGATCCAGAAGGGCTCCCCCAGTGAGCAGAAGGCTTCCGCCAGGCGCTGGATGGATGCCAACCCGGATGTGATCGACCGGCTGGCCCCGGTTCGGTAGCCGACCGAACCACCCCGCCCGGCACAGGGGGCGGCTCCCGGTAGCGCGCCGGGGCCGCCCCCTTCAGGATGGTCGCAAGAGGTCCCCGGAAGGTTTTTCGTCCCCCCACTTCGACTCCATCGCGCAAACGACATGCGTAGGGTGCTGGCAACCGGGAGGATGACGATCCGGGGAGGGAGCCGGACATGGACGAGAAGGAAGCCCTTCGGGTGGGTGCCGCGGTCCGCCGACGGCGCAGATCACTCGGACTCACGCTGGCCGCGGTAGCCGGGCGCAGCGGCCTGTCCGTACCGTTCCTCAGCCAGATCGAGAACGAGCGGGCCAGGCCCAGCGCGCGGTCCCTGGACCGGGTCGCCGACGCGCTGGAGACCACCACGGAGCGGCTGCGGGCCGCCGCCGACTCGGCGCGCGCCGTCGATGTCGTACGGGCCGGTGACGAGGACGGCGTACGCAGACTGGTGCGCGGGCGGCATCAGCTCAGCGTCCTGGAATTCATCGGCGAGTACGACCTGGGGCGCGAG
>DATCWZ010000078.1:0-14780 GCA_036566065.1 Streptomyces sp.
GGGGGTGGCCGGGTCGCGCGTCGTGCCGACCACGAGGATCGGGGCCGCGCCCTTGGCCTCGATGCGGTGGGCGGCGCCGGAAGGTTGGACCGGCCAGGAGGTGCAGTTCAGGGCGGCCCAGGCGAAGCCCCTGCCGAAGACCGGGGATGCCTTCTCGAAGTCGGGGAGGGCCTTCTCGACCGCGGCGGGGCCGTCGAAGGCGGGGGCCAGGTCCAGGCAGTTCACGGCCGCGTTGGCGAACATCAGGTTCGTGAACGTGCCGCTGGGCTCGCGTTCGTAGTAGCTGTCGGCCAGGGCGAGGAGGCCGGAGCCGTCATTGTGCTGGGCCGCAGTCAGGGCCTCGCGGAGCTGGGGCCAGGCCGCCTCGTCGTACATGGCGGCGATCACACCGGTGGTGGCCAGGGACTCGCCCAGTTCGCGGGTCGCGCCGGTCGGGACGGGCCTGGCGTCGAGGTCTCCGAACAGTTGCTTCAGTTCGGTGGCCGCGTCGGCGGTGGAGGTGGTGCCCAGCGGGCAGGCCGGCTGCTTCACACAGTCGGCGGCGAAGGACTGGAACGCCCTTTCGAAGCCCGCTGTCTGGTCGCGGTTGATCTCGATCGCGGGCAGCGAGGGGTCCATCGCACCGTCGAGGACGAGGCGGCCGACGCGGGAGGGGAACAGTCCGGCATACGTGGCGCCCAGGAACGTGCCGTACGACGCGCCCACGTAGTGCAGCTTCTTGTCGCCGAGCAGGGAGCGCAGGATGTCCATGTCGCGGGCGGTCTCGACCGTGGATACATGCGGGAGGATCTTCCCGGAGCGCTTCTCGCAGCCGTTCGCGAACGTGTCGAAAGCCTTGTTCAGCTTCGTGATCTCGGCGTCGTCGTCCGGTGTCTGGTCCACCTGGGTATAGGCGTCCATTTCCTTGCCGGTCAGACACTCGACGGGCTCGCTGCGGGCCACCCCGCGCGGGTCGATCGCCACCATGTCGTACCGGGCGCGCACCGGGGCCGGGTAGCCGATGGCCGCGTACCCCTGGAGGTATCCGACGGCCGAGCCGCCAGGGCCGCCCGGGTTCACCAGGAGCGAGCCGATCCGCTTGCCGGGTCCCGTGGCCTTCTTGCGCGAGACCGCCAGCTTGACCTCCCCGTCGCCCGGATCCCCGTAGTCCAGCGGCGCCTTCATGGTGGTGCACTGGAAGCCCTCCGTACCGCAGTCCCGCCAGCGCAGCTTCTGCCCGTAGTACGGGGCGAGGTCGCCGGAGACCGAGGAGCCGGTCGCCGACGCGCCGGGCGTCGAACTGCCGCTGCTGCAGCCGGAGACGAGCAGACCGGCGGTGCCGAGCGCGATGGCGAAGGCCTGGAGCAGGCGCCTGGTGTCCATCCCCGGAGCGTAGTCGCAGGGTGACGGCCCGGCGGTTTCCCTACTCATACGGGTGAATTCGCGCGCCGCCGCCGGCCGTGAGCGCGGATCGCCGGGGTGAGCCCGGTCAGCCGGCTCTGAGCGCCATCGTCATCGCCTCCACCGCGAGGAGCTGTGCCACATTGCGCCCCAGCGCCTGGCGGCAGGCGAGCACGGCCTCGATCCGGCGCAGGGTGCGCTCCGGCGTCGACGACTTGGCTATCCGGTCGAGTGCGTCACGTACATCGATATTGGCAAGGGCCGTCCGCGAGCCGAGCTGCAGGGCGAGCACGTCCCGGTAGAAGCCGGTGAGCTCGGTGAGCGCCAGATCCAGCGTGTCGCGCTGGGTCCGGGTCCTACGGCTCTTCTGCTTGCCCTCGAGTTCCTTCATCGCGCCTGCCGTACCGCGCGGCAGCCGCCCGCCGGGGCTCGCGCCGAGCGCCGCCTTCAGCTCCTCCGCCTCCTTGACGTCGATCACCTCCGCCACTTGCTTCGCGTCGTCGTTGGCCGTGTCGATCAGCTCCTGGGCGGCCCTGAGGCAGTCGCCCACGTCCTGGACCCTGAGCGGAAGCCTGAGCACGGCGGTGCGGCGCGCGCGGGCCCGCTCGTCCGTGGCGAGGCGGCGCGCACGGCCGATGTGCCCCTGGGTGACCGTGGCGGCGAACGCGGCACGCTCGGGGTCGATGCCGTCACGCCGGATCAGCACATCGGCGACAGCGTCCACCGGTGGCGTACGGAGGGTGAGGTGGCGGCAGCGGGAACGGATGGTGGGCAGCACGTCTTCGATCGAGGGGGCGCAGAGCAGCCACACCGTACGCGGCGCGGGCTCCTCCACCGCCTTCAGCAGGACGTTCCCCGAACCCTCGCTGAACCGGTCGGCGTCCTCCACGATGATGACCTGCCAGCGGCCGACGGCCGGTGAGAGCTGGGCGCGGCGGACCAGATCGCGGGCCTCGTCCCTCTTGAAGGAGAGCTGCTCCGTACGGACCACTTCCACATCGGCGTGCGTACCGATCAGGGCGGTGTGGCAGCCGTCGCAGAATCCGCAACCCGGCACCCCGCCGAGGGCGCGGTCGGGGCTGGTGCACTGAAGCGCGGCGGCGAAGGCACGGGCGGCGGTGGAGCGCCCGGAACCCGGTGGTCCGGTGAACAGCCAGGCATGCGTCATCGTCGAGCTCGGTGGCACGGGCTTGCCATCGGTGATCGCGGTGACCAGTGCGTCGGCGTCCCTGGCGGCGGCGGCGAGCTGCTCCCGCACCCGGTCCTGTCCGACCAGGTCGTCCCAGACGGTCATGGGTCACCGCCCTTCCGGTGTGGTGTTCGTGCTGCGGATCTCCATTGTGGATGAGGGGTCTGACAATCCCCGCCGCCGCACATTCGTAGTCCCTAATTCCGGAGGTCAACGGCGCGAGCGGCCGCCCCTGCCGTCCGTGCCGGGGTCGTCGTCCTGGTCGCCGAGCAGTTCGTCGGCCAGGGACGGCAGATCGTCCAGCGGGGTCTCCTCCGCCCAGTCGGGGCGGGGGCGCTTCCGGCCTCCGCGCGGTGCCTGCTGGTCCTCGCTGACCTGGGGCAGTTCGCGGGTGCGCTCGTTCTCGCTCTCCGGGGCGGGCGTGGCCGGGCGCCCGCCGCGCACCGGCGGCAGGACCGCGGTCTCGTCCGCGTCCTGGCCGTGACCCGGCTTGGACCACGACGGGGCCCGCCGCGGGCCGGACTTCCGGGACCGGTCGGACGGGTCCGTGGCCTTCGGCAGCATGGCCGTCTCCGCCTCGTCGGAGGACGAGCGGTCCGACGAACGATCCGATGAGCGGTCCCCCGGCTGCGCCCGCGGCACCTGCTGTGTCACCTCGTTCGGGCTGACGACCGGCGTGGGCACCGTGAGCTCGTTGTCCGGCCCGGACGGCCCGGACTGCCCGGACTGCCCGGACTGGGCCGACCGCTCAGCCGCAGCCGCCTCGGCCCGCGCGGCAGCGTCGGCCTCGGCCTGCCGTCGCGCCTCCTCGGCCCGGACCAGCGCCTCTTCCGCCCTGCGCTGCTTCTCCTGGCGGCGTTCCTCCGCCTCCTTGCGCAGCCGGGCCTCTTCCGCCGCCTGCTTGCGGAGCCGGGCCTGCTCGGCCTCGCGTACCCGCTCCTCCGCTTCGAGCCGGGACCGCTCCTCCTCCGCCCTGCGGCGGGCTTCCTCGGCCCGCTGCCGGGCCTCCTCCGCCTGCCGTTCGGCCTCGCGCCGGCGCGCCTCCTCCAGCTCGCGCTGCTTGCGCGCCTCCTCCTCGGCCCGGAGCTTGGCGAGCTGCGCCTGCCGCTCGCGCTCCAGCCGCTCCTCCTCCGCCTTGCGCGCTGCCTCTTCCTCGGCCTTGCGCCTGGCCTCTTCCTCGGCCGCCCTGCGCGCCTCCTCGCGGGCCCTGATCTCGGCCTCGGAGAGCGGAAGGACCTGGTCGAGCCGGTGACGTACAACCGTGGTGACCGCTTCCGGTTCCTGGCCCGCGTCCACCACCAGATAGCGCGTCGGGTCGGCCGCCGCGAGGGTGAGGAAGCCGGCGCGCACCCGCTGGTGGAACTCCGCCGGCTCGGACTCCAGCCGGTCCGGCGCCTCGGTGAAGCGTTCCCGCGCGGTCTGCGGATCGACATCCAGCAGCACGGTCAGATGCGGTACGAGGCCACTCGTCGCCCACCGCGAGATCCGGGCGATCTCGGTCGGGGACAGGTCCCGGCCCGCGCCCTGGTATGCGACGGACGAGTCGATGTAACGGTCGGAGATGACAATCGCACCGCGTTCCAGTGCAGGGCGGACGACCGAGTCGACGTGCTCGGCGCGGTCGGCGGCGTACAGCAGGGCCTCGGCCCGGTTCGAGAGCCCGGCCGACGACACGTCGAGCAGGATCGAACGCAGCCGCTTGCCGATCGGGGTCGCCCCCGGCTCACGCGTCACGACGACCTCGTGGCCCTTGGCCCGGATCCACTCGGCGAGCGCCTCGACCTGGGTGGTCTTCCCGGCTCCGTCGCCGCCCTCCAGTACGAGGAAGAACCCGGTGGCGGCGGGCGCGACGGCGGGGTCGCCGCCCCGCAGAGCCTCGCGCAGCTCGCTGCGCAGCGGCACCCCGGCGCGGTCGTCCGTCTTGGCGAGGACGATCGCGGCGACGGGCAGCAGCAGGGCACCGACCAGCATCAGGGTGAAGGCCGCCCCGCCGTGCGCGAAGACGAAGTCGCCGGAGCCGAGCCTGTGCCGGCCGATGGCGCCCGCGACCAGCGGTCCCGCGACCGCGCCGAGCGCGACCAGTACCCGGACGACGGCCTGGAGGTGTTCGGTGATCCTGGCCCGGCGGAACTCCTCGGTCTCCTGGTCGACGAGCGCGTGCCCCGTGTGGGCGGCAACCCCGGCCGCGTAACCGGCGAGCAGTGCGATCAGCAGCCCGGTCGCCGTGTCCGGTACCAGGCCGAGCGCGAGGAGCGCGACGCCTGTGACAGCGGTGGAGAAGGACAGCAGCCTGCGCCGCGACAGGGTGGGCAGCACCTTTCGTGCGGTACGGATACCGAGTCCGGTGCCGCCGGTCAGGCCGAGGATCAGCAGCGCGTACGTGGCGGGGCCACCGCCCAGGTCGGAGGCGTGCAGTACGGATACGCCGGCCGCGGCCGCGACAGCCCCCGCGACCAGCGCGCAGACGCCGACGATCAGCGGAACCGCACCGGTGCGGCCCTTGTCGGACCCCGGTCCGGTGGCCGGGCGGCGCAGCCCTTCCAGGGGCGAGCGCGGGCGGGGCGTCGGAATGCCCGGCAGTTCGACGAAGTACAGCGTCGAGATCGAGGCGGAAAACAGTCCCGCCGCGACGTACGAGCCGAGGGCCGCCTGATGGAAGGAGAACCAGTCGAGCCCGGTACCGAGCAGGTCGCCGACGAGCGCGGCGGCCAGCAGGACGACCGCCGCCGCCGGAATCGCAAGGAAGTTCGTACGAAGGGAGAGCCGGCGCAGGGCGTCCAGGTGATCCGGCAGGGGGCGCACGGCGGCGCCCTCGGGGGGCGGGGCGGGCAGCAGTGCGGGCGCCGCGCTCTCCTTGGCGACCGTCCACAGGCGCTCACCGGCGCCGGTCACGAAGACGGTGATCAGGATCATCATGAGCGCCTTGTCCGGCATCCAGTCGATCCACAGCGGGGCGACGACCAGCAGCGCGAGCCGCAGCCCGTCCGTTCCGATCATCAGCCAGCGGCGGTCGACCGGGCCGCCGGGCGCCGTGAGCGCCGTCAGGGGCCCCAGGAGTACGGCTCCGAAGAGCAGGGTGGAAAGAATCCGGACACCGAACACGGCGGCGACGGCAAAGGCCGCCCCGCGGTATCCGGCTCCGAATGAGCCCTCAAGGACCGCCGCTTGCAGCGACAGCAGCACAAACACGAGAACGGCGAGTGCGTCGCCGATACTGCCGACAAGCTGGGCGCTCCACAGCCGCCTCAGCGGGGGAATGCGCAACAGGGCTCGTACGGCACGCTCGCGTGAGTCTGCGGCAAGTGTGTCGGAAGTGGGGCTCACGACCGGTGGCTGCTCGGCTCGCGTCATCCGCCCAGCCTATCGGGAGCGGCGAGGTATCCGGGTGCCGCGTCCGAACATACGGCCGCAGGGGCACCGCGGCGGCCGCCGGAATGGTATGCGGAAGGGCTGTCGCGGAGGGCTCGTGGGGGGGGCCACCGTGGCGGGACAGCCCTGCCCCAGGAGCCGGGGTGCCGGCTCCCGGGGTACGGCTGGATCCGGTCAGTCCTCGGTGGGCGCGGCCGACGCCTTCTTCGCCACGGCCTTCTTCGCGGTCGTCGTCTTCTTCGCGGCCGTCGCCTTCTTCGCCGCCGCCTTCTTGGCCGGAGCCTTCTTGGCCGGAGCCTTCTTCGCCGTCTTCTTCTTGGCGGGCCCCTTGGCGCGCTTCTCCGCGAGGAGCTCGTAGCCGCGCTCCGGCGTGATGTTCTCGACGCTGTCATCGGTCCGCAGCGTCGCGTTCGTCTCGCCATCGGTGACGTACGGGCCGAAGCGGCCGTCCCTCACCACCACCGGCGCCCCGCTGACCGGGTCGGTGCCCAGCTCCTTCAGCGGCGGCTTGGCGGCGGCGCGGCCGCGCTGCTTCGGCTGGGCGTAGATCGCCAGGGCCTCTTCGAGCGTGATGTCGAAGAGCTGGTCCTCGGAGGTCAGCGACCGCGAGTCCGTCCCCTTCTTGAGGTACGGGCCGTAGCGGCCGTTCTGCGCGGTGATCTCGACCCCGTCGGCGTCCGCCCCGACGACACGCGGCAGTGACATCAGCTTCAGCGCGTCGGCCAGGGTCACCGTGTCCAGCGACATGGACTTGAACAGCGAGGCGGTCCGCGGCTTCACCGCGTTCTTGCCGGTCTTCGGGGTGTCCCCGGGCAGCACCTCGGTGACGTACGGACCGTACCGCCCGTCCTTGGCGACGATCTGGTGCCCGGTGACCGGGTCCTGACCGAGTTCGAAGTCGCCGCTCGGCTTGGCCAGCAGCTCCTCCGCGTACTCCGTGTTCAGCTCGTCGGGCGCCAGGTCCTTCGGCACATCGGCGCGCTGGTGGTCCTCGGAGTCCTTCTCGCCGCGCTCGATGTACGGGCCGTACTTGCCGACCCTGAGCTTGATGCCGTTGCCGACGGGGAACGAGGAGATCTCACGGGCGTCGATCGCACCGAGGTCGGTGACGAGCTCCTTGAGACCGCCCAGGTGGTCGCCGTCGCCGTTGCCCGCATCCGAGGCCGAACCGGCTCCGGCAGTGGAGCCGGGCTCCGCGCCGAAGTAGAAGCGCCGCAGCCACGGCACGGCCTTGGCCTCGCCCCGCGCGATGCGGTCGAGGTCGTCCTCCATGCGGGCCGTGAAGTCGTAGTCGACCAGCCGGCCGAAGTGCTTCTCCAGCAGGTTGACCACGGCGAAGGACAGGAAGGACGGGACGAGTGCCGTGCCCTTCTTGAACACGTACCCGCGGTCCAGGATGGTCCCGATGATCGAGGCATACGTCGAAGGGCGGCCGATCTCGCGCTCTTCGAGCTCCTTTACCAGCGATGCCTCGGTGTAACGGGCCGGCGGCTTGGTCGCGTGCCCGTCGACCGAGATCTCGTCGGCGGTCAGCGTGTCGCCCTCGGTGACCTGCGGCAGGCGCCGCTCGCGGTCGTCCAGCTCGGCGTTCGGGTCGTCGGCGCCTTCGACGTACGCCTTCAGGAAGCCATGGAAGGTGATCGTCTTTCCGGACGCGGAGAACTCGGCGTCCCGGCCGTCGCTCGCCCGGCCGCCGATCTTGACGGTGACGGAGTTGCCGACGGCGTCCTTCATCTGGGAGGCGACGGTCCGCTTCCAGATCAGCTCGTAGAGCCGGAACTGGTCCCCGCTGAGGCCGGTCTCCGCAGGCGTGCGGAAGCGGTCGCCGGAGGGGCGGATCGCCTCGTGGGCCTCCTGGGCGTTCTTGACCTTGACGGCGTACGTGCGGGGCTTGTCCGGCAGGTAGCTCGCCCCGTACAACTGCGTGACCTGCGCCCGGGCGGCGGTGATCGCGGTGTCCGAGAGGGTCGTGGAGTCCGTACGCATATAAGTGATGAAGCCGTTCTCGTACAGCTTCTGCGCGACCTGCATGGTGACCTTGGCCCCGAAGCCCAGCTTGCGGCTCGCCTCCTGCTGGAGGGTCGTCGTACGGAACGGGGCGTACGGGGAACGGCGGTACGGCTTCGACTCGACCGAGCGGACCGCGAACGTGGTGCCGGCCAGCGCGGCGGCCAGGGCACGCGCGTTTCCCTCGTCCAGGTGCAGGGTCTGCCCCGAGCCCGGCTTCAACTGCCCGTCGGGCCCGAAATCGCGGCCCTGGGCGACGCGGCGGCCGTCGACCGCGCTGAGGCGGGCGGCGAGCGTCGACGGGTCGGACGCGTCACCGGTGCGGCCGGTGGCGAAAGCGCCGGTCAGGTCCCAGTACTCGGCGGAGCGGAAGGCGATGCGCTCGCGTTCCCGCTCGACGACGAGGCGGGTCGCGACGGACTGCACACGGCCCGCGGACAGCCGCGGCATGACCTTCTTCCACAGGACGGGCGAAACCTCGTAACCGTAGAGGCGGTCGAGGATACGGCGGGTCTCCTGGGCGTCGACCATGCGCTGGTTGAGCTCGCGCGGACTGGCGACGGCGGCCTGGATCGCTTCCTTGGTGATCTCGTGGAAGACCATCCGGTGGACCGGGACCTTGGGCTTGAGGACTTCCTGCAGGTGCCACGCGATGGCTTCGCCCTCGCGGTCCTCATCGGTGGCGAGGAAGAGTTCGTCGGACTCGGCCAGAAGCTGCTTGAGCTTCCTGACCTGGGCCTTCTTATCCGCGTTGACGACGTAGACGGGCTGGAAGTCGTTGTCGACATCCACGCCGAGACGGCGTACCTCACCGGTGTACTCGTCCGGCACTTCCGCCGCGCCGTTCGGGAGGTCGCGGATGTGCCCGACGCTCGCCTCGACGACGTATCCGGGGCCGAGGTACCCCTTGATCGTCTTCGCCTTGGCAGGCGACTCGACGATGACGAGTCGGCGGCCGCCCTGTGCGGTCTCGCTGGTCGGGGACAACTTCGCTCTTCTCTCCGGTCGACACTCGGTGGGCATCCGGGCAGCATGACGACGCTGCCCGCGGTGCTGTCGCTGCGGAGTGTGACGGTACAACCCGCCCCCGTGTCAAACGGCAAAAGCCCGCAACGGCCACTCGAACGGTAACCCGACTTCCGCCACTCCTGCCGCCCGGACCGCCCGGTCCGTTGTTCCCGCGGCTGCCGCCCGCGGATTTCCGGGTGGCCCCGGGAAGCGTACGGGCAGGCGGGCCGACGGGGGTTCCGGGCCGTAGGGGGTGCGGTTCGGAGCTGACTTGAAACCCCACACACCGAGAGCAGGAAAAGTACGCCGAAGAGCATGGCGAATGCGGTGGATGCGACAGGGCTCACACCATGCGCCACCGGCGCGCGCCCAACGGTGCGCGCCCCCGTCCGGACCGTAAATGCCGCTGCCGGTTCGGGGACGCCGTTCGCGGCACGCCGGGCGCGCCCGGCGTGCGGAATGACCGCCACCGGAATGCGCCGCCGTACGGGCGGGGCGCCCGCAGGGATCGTGAAGCGGCCGGTGATGATGGTGCCGCTCACCGGCGCCGAAGGCTGGGCGAGCAAGAACGGAGGCTGGCGGCGCCCCCGAACGCGGCGCGGCATGGCTCCGGGCGCGGCATGTCAGGCGCCGATTCGCACCGGTTCCAGGAATCCCTCCTCCACCAGCAGCCGGATCGCCTGCGGGGTGCGGTCGCGCAGCAGTACGGGATCCTCGGCCATCAGTTGCGCGATGGCGTCCAGGATCCGGCCGGCGGGCAGCGTCCCGTCGCAGACGCCGGCGAACCCGGCGGCGACCGCGTCGACCTTCGTCGCCCGCCGCATACCGCGGTGCTGACGCAGCACCACATGCTCGGGATCCTCCGCACCGGGCGGCCCGACCTGCTCCTGCACGACATCGGCGGCCAGAGTGAAGTGCGCGGCGAGGAGCGCCGCGTCGTCCTGCCCGCGCAGATAGTCCCGCCGGGCGAAGTGGGCCTCGACGGCGGGGCCGAGCGGCTGCTCCACGGGATGCGGCCACTCCTCGATCACGACCGACGGCCTCCCCGCGGCGGCGGCACGGGACTTTCTGAGCGTGATCCAGCCAAAGCCAACCGCCCTGACCCGCCGGGACTCGAACTCGTCCAGCCATGCCTCGTACCGCTCGGCGTACACAGCGGGTTCCGCACGGTGGTCGCCGCTGTCGCGCAGCCAGAGCTCCGCGTACTGCGTGATGTCCTGCGTCTCGCGCTGCACGATCCACGCGTCGCAGCCGTCCGGCACCCAGGAGCGCAGCCGGTCCTGCCAGTCCTCGCCCTCGACGTGTTCCCAGTTGGCGAGAAACTGCGCGTAACCCCCCTCGTTCAGCCGGTCGCCCGCCTGCCGCACCAGTGTCCGGCACAGGTCGTCGCCGCTCATTCCGCCGTCGCGGTACGTCAGCCGGGCGCCGGGAGAGATGACGAAGGGCGGATTGGACACGATCAGGTCGTACGTCTCATCGCCGACCGGTTCGAAGAGGGAACCCTGGCGCAGATCGGCCGGGGCCTCCCCGGAAAGGGCGAGGGTGAGCCGGGTGAAGTGCAGGGCACGGGGGTTGACGTCCGTGGCCGTGACCCGGGTGGCGTGCCGGGCGGCGTGCAGCGCCTGGATGCCGGAACCCGTACCGAGATCGAGGGCGGCCGACACCTTCGTACGAACGGTGATTCCGGCCAGCGTGGTCGACGCGCCGCCGACGCCGAGGACGACTCCCTCCTCGTGCGAGCCGACGCCGCCCGCGCCGCCGACCGCGCATCCCGGATCGGAGACGATGAACCAGTCCTGGCCCTCGGGACCGCTGTACGGCCTGATGTCCACGGTCGCCCGGACCCGGTCGTCCTGCCACGTCAGCCAGCCGTCCTCGACGCACTCCGCCAGCGGGAGCACCTCGCCCGCCTGCCCGGCCGGGACGGAGCGCTGCAGGAGGAACAGCCGCACCAGCGTGTCGAGCGGCGATTCCGCGCTGGTCGCCCGCAACGCCGGGACCGTCTCGCTTCGGGCGAGCGCCGCGTACGCGGGCGCGCCGAGCCGCTCCAGGAGCCCGTCGGCGGTGAAGGCGGCGGTGATCAGGGCTTCGCGGAGCCGGGGTGCGCGATCGGGTGCGGGAAGGCTGGTCGTACTCACCCGCCCATTGTGTCCGCTCCCACTGACAACGGCAGCGGCCGACGCCAGCGGCCCGGCCCCCGCCGAGGGCGTCCGGACCGCTGGGAACGGTTCGCGCTACGACTTCTTGCTCGTCGAAGCCTTGGGAGAAGCGGACTCCGATGCGTCAGCCGACTTCGAGGCGGACGCATTGGAGGCTGACTCGGAGGCGGACGGCACGGCCACCGGCTGCGAGGCCGAGGGGGCGGCCGCCGGCGGGGCGGAGGGCGTGGGCTTCTGGCAGCCCTTCTGCTTCGCCATGGCGGCACCGACCTCACCGGACTGGAGCTTCCTCAGCGCCTGGTCGCCACCGGAGCTGATCTTGTTCAGCTCGTCGGCGATGCCCTTGAGTCCGTCGGCGAACTCCGCTTGGTCCTTGGTGTTGAGCGCGTCGACCTTCGTCTTGAGGTTCGCGTAGGCGACGGAAGAGGCGTTGAGCTCCTTCACCGCTTCCTTCTGCGTGGTGGCGCCGTCCTTGACGGGCGGCGCGCCCGCCGAGTCGACGGCCGTACCCAGCGCCTTGTATGCCTCGGAGATCTGCTGGAAGGCGGCCGAGTCGGTCTTCTGGACATCGGCGGGCTTGCTGTTGTCCGCCGTCTGCTGCTGGATGGCGGCGTTGGCGTTCGCGATCTTCTGGAGCTGGGGCTGGACCTGGTCGCAGACCGTCTTGGCCCAGTCGTTCACCTTGTTGTCGGTGTTGTCGTCGTCGCTGCAGCCCGACAGCGTCAGTAGGAGTACCGCACCGCCGGACAGTGCGGCCGCAAGCTTCTTGTTCACCGGATTGGGTCCCTTCCGAGGCTCTCGGCCCCGGAACTTACACGGCAAGCGGGCGACATCCGGGTGCCGGGCATCCGGTGTATGAGCTTTTGCAGCCATTTGCACCAAGGGAAATGAGCGAGATACAACTCACGTGGGGATTCGGGCACTCGTACGACCACTCCCCCTTAATGGATGACACCCGCACGGGCGTTGACGGAGGTTCCGGCACATACAGCGGGCGGACGACACGTCAGCACGTGCCGCCCGCCCGCATCCTGACCAGGCTCCGGCCAGTCAGACAGTCCCGCCCGTCAGGAAACCGGGGCCGGGTCCGACGACTCGGCAGGACGGTCGCCGTCACCGTCACCGGGCCCTCCCTCGTCGCCCATCTCGATCCCGCGCCGCTTGGACACATAGACCGAGACGACGACGACGGCCACGGCGAAGACGGCCACCACGGCACGTACTCCCGGGCTCGCGTCATCTCCGTAACTGAACTGCACCACCGCGGGCGCGATGAGCAGCGCGACCAGGTTCATGACCTTGAGCAGTGGGTTGATCGCCGGGCCCGCGGTGTCCTTGAACGGGTCACCGACCGTGTCACCGATGACGGTCGCCGCATGGGCGTCGCTGCCCTTGCCACCGTGATGGCCGTCCTCGACGAGCTTCTTGGCGTTGTCCCAGGCGCCACCGGAGTTGGCGAGGAAGACGGCCATCAGCGTGCCGGTGGCGATCGCGCCCGCGAGATACGAGCCGAGCGCGCCCACGCCCAGGGTGAAGCCGACGGCGATCGGCGCGAGGACCGCGAGCAGTCCGGGCGTCGCCAGTTCCCGCAGCGCGTCCTTGGTGCAGATGTCAACGACGCGCCCGTACTCCGGCTTCTCCGAGTAGTCCATGATCCCGGGGTGCTCGCTGAACTGCCGCCGCACCTCGTAGACCACGGCCCCGGCGGACCGGGAGACCGCGTTGATGGCCAGGCCGGAGAAGAGGAAGACGACCGCCGCGCCGAGGATCAGCCCGACCAGGTTGTTGGGCTGCGAGATGTTCAGGCTCAGCCCCATCTCCCCGGCCCTGGCCCCGACGTCGTCGACCGCGGTGGCGATGGCGTCGCGGTACGAACCGAAGAGCGCCGATGCCGCGAGGACGGCCGTGGCGATGGCGATGCCCTTCGTGATGGCCTTGGTGGTGTTGCCGACGGCGTCCAGATCGGTGAGGACCTGGGCACCGGCGCCGGTGACATCGCCGGACATCTCGGCGATGCCCTGCGCGTTGTCGGAGACCGGGCCGAAGGTGTCCATCGCGACAATGACGCCGACCGTGGTGAGGAGGCCGGTCCCGGCGAGTGCCACCGCGAACAGCGCCAGCATGATCGACGTGCCACCGAGCAGGAACGCCCCGTAAACGCCGAGGCCGATCAGCATCGCGGTGTAGACGGCGGATTCCAGGCCGAGCGAGATGCCCGCGAGCACCACCGTCGCCGGACCGGTCAGCGAGGACTTGCCGACGTCCCGGACCGGGCGGCGACTGGTCTCGGTGAAGTAGCCGGTGAGCTGCTGGATCAGTGCGGCCAGCACGATGCCGATGGCGACCGCGACCAGGGCGAAGATCCGCGGATCGCCGCCGTGCGAGGTGATGGCGGTGTCGGTGACACCGTCCAGATCGGCGTACGTGGACGGCAGATAGGTGAAGACGCCCACGGCCACCAGGACGAGCGAGATCAGCGCGGAGATGAAGAACCCGCGGTTGATGGCCGTCATCCCGCTGCGGTCGGCGCGCCGCGGGGCGACCGCGAAGATCCCGATCATCGCGGTCACCACGCCGATCGCCGGGACGATCAGCGGAAAGGCGAGTCCGTCGTCCCCGAAGGCAGCCTTGCCGAGGATGAGTGCGGCCACGAGGGTCACGGCGTACGACTCGAAGAGGTCGGCCGCCATGCCCGCGCAGTCGCCGACGTTGTCGCCCACGTTGTCGGCGATGGTGGCGGCGTTGCGCGGGTCGTCCTCCGGGATGCCCTGCTCGACCTTGCCCACGAGGTCGGCACCCACATCGGCCGCCTTGGTGAAGATTCCGCCGCCGACCCTCATGAACATGGCGATCAGCGCGGCGCCGAGGCCGAAGCCCTCCAGCACCTTGGGCGCGTCGGCGGCGTAGACGAGGACGACGACGGATGCGCCGAGAAGTCCGAGGCCCACCGTGATCATGCCGACCACACCGCCGGTGCGGAATGCGATCTTCATCGCGTGGTGCGAAACGGTGGTGAGATCCTTTTTCGGTTCGCCTTCCGCGGGAGTCGCCTCACGTGCGGCGGCGGCCACGCGCACATTGCTGCGTACGGCCAGACGCATACCGATATATCCGGTGGCCGCCGAGAAACTCGCACCCACCAGGAAGAACAGCGAGCGCCCCGCACGCTGCGACCAGTCGTCGGCCGGCAGCAGCAGAAGCAGGAAGAACACGACGACGGCGAAGATGCCGACGGTACGCAGTTGCCGGGCCAGATAGGCGTTGGCGCCCTCCTGGACGGCGGCCGCGATCTCCTTCATACGGTCGGTGCCCTCACCGGCCGCCAGGACCTGCCGCACCAGCAACCGGGCGACGAACAGTGCGGCGACGGCGACAACCGCGACGACGATGACGATCAGCCGGTTGTCATGGGTGAGGACAGCCGCCGCGAGTGAGGTGGATGGGTCGGAAGGTACGGAATCGTGCGTCAGTTCTGCCAGTGGTGTGTTGAAGAACCCCGCCATACGTCCTCCTTGACGCTCAGCGCTCAAGACGTGGACGGATTGTAAGGATCAGAAGCTCATCAAAACAGTGTGCGGTAAATGAAATTGACCTTCGTCCACCTAATGGCAAATGATCTCGGCACCGATTCCACCCGAATGCAGTAATGGGCCAGATGCATTGCCGGG
>DATCWZ010000073.1:0-6834 GCA_036566065.1 Streptomyces sp.
CCCCCTGAGGCCCCATCAGCACACCCACCCAAAGGCCCGGCCCGCTGCCCGCAGCGGACCGGGCCTCCGCCGTGACAGGATCGGGCCCATGGTGCGCATCGGGACCGTGGTGATGGGCGCGTCGGACGTACGGCGTGCGGCGGCCTTCTGGAAGGCCGCGCTGGGCTATGTGGAGCGCGAACCGCTGGAGGACGACTGGGTGGTCCTGGTCCCGGCTCAGGGCCACGGGGTGGGGCTGTCGCTCGGGCGCAGCGAATCGCCGGTGCAGGAGGTGCCGCGGGTGCATCTCGATCTGTACACCGACGAGCAGGAGGCCGAGGTGGCGCGGCTGACCGGGCTCGGTGCCCGGCGGGTCGCCTGGGAGCTGTACCCGCCGGATCCGGACTTCGTGGTGCTCGCCGACACCGAGGGCAACCGGTTCTGCGTCATCGACACGACGCACGGCTGACGGCGGTACGGCTCAGCGGCCCCTCAGTGTGCGGTACGCGGCGGTCAGCGCGGCCGTCGAGCTGTCCAGCTTTCCGCCGCCGGTGCCCTCGGTGAGGACCGGCTCGATCTGCCGGGCCAGCACCTTGCCGAGCTCGACGCCCCACTGGTCGAACGAGTCGATGTTCCAGACGGCGCCCTGGACGAAGACCTTGTGCTCGTACAGCGCGATCAACTGGCCGAGCACTGACGGGCTCAGCCGGTCGGCGAGGATCGTGGTCGTCGGATGGTTGCCGCGGAACGTCTTGTGCGCCACCAGGTCCTCGGCCACGCCCTCGGCCCTGACCTCCTCGGGCGTCCTGCCGAACGCGAGGGCCTGGGTCTGGGCGAAGAAGTTGGCCATCAGCAGGTCGTGCTGGGCGATGAGGCCCGGCAGCAGGTCGCCGACGGGCGCCGCGAAGCCGATGAAGTCGGCCGGAATCACCTTGGTGCCCTGGTGGATCAACTGGTAGTAGGCGTGCTGCCCGTTGGTGCCGGGCGTGCCCCATACGACGGGGCCCGTCTGCCATTCGACCCGATTGCCCTGCCGGTCGACGGACTTGCCGTTGGACTCCATGTCCAGTTGCTGCAAGTACGCGGTGAACTTGGACAGATAGTGGCTGTAGGGCAGGACGGCGTGCGACTGGGCGTCGAAGAACGCCCCGTACCAGATGCCCAGCAGACCGAGCAGCAGCGGTGCGTTCTCCTCGGCCGGCGCGGTACGGAAGTGCTCGTCGACCAGGCGGAAGCCGTCGAGCATCTCGCGGAACCGCTCCGGGCCGATCGCGATCATCAGCGAGAGGCCGATCGCGGAGTCGAAGGAGTAGCGGCCGCCGACCCAGTCCCAGAACTCAAACATATTGGCGGGGTCGATGCCGAAGTCCGTGACCTTGTCCGCGTTGGTCGACAGCGCCACGAAGTGCTTCGCGACGGCGTCCTGACCGGCCTTCAGCTCGGTGAGCAGCCAGTCGCGGGCTGAGGTGGCGTTGGTGATGGTCTCGATGGTGGTGAATGTCTTCGACGCGACGATGAACAGCGTCTCGGCCGGGTCGAGTTCGCGTACGGCCTCGTGGAGGTCGGCGCCGTCCACGTTCGACACGAAGCGGACAGTGAGGGAGCGGTCCGTGAAGGAGCGCAGCGCCTCGTAGGCCATGGCGGGGCCGAGGTCGGAGCCGCCGATGCCGATGTTCACGATGTTCTTGATGGGCTTGCCGGTGTGGCCGGTCCACTCACCCGACCTGATCCGGCCGGAAAAGGCCGCCATCTTGTCCAGGACGTCGTGCACGGCCGGGACGACGTTCTCGCCGTCCACCTCAATCACCGCGGAGCGCGGGGCCCTGAGCGCGGTGTGCAGGACGGCACGGTCCTCGGTCGTGTTGATCTTCTCGCCGCGGAACATCGCGTCCCGGAGGTCTTCCACCCCGGTGGAGGCGGCGAGTTCACGCAGCAGACGGAGCGTCTCCCGGGTGACGAGGTGTTTGGAGAAGTCGATGTGGAGGTCGCCGACCCGCAGGATGTACGCGGTGCCGCGGTCCGGCTCCTGCGCGAACAACTGCCGCAGATGGGTGCCGCCGAAATCCTCACGGTGCTTGGCGAGCGCGGCCCATTCCGGCGTCCGGTTGAGCTTGGTTCGGCCTTGTGCGTTCATCGCGGATATCGCCCACTTCTTCTCGTACCTGCACCGTTCCTCGCTGCGTCTCCAACCTAATTGATCGGTGGGGTGACAAGGCGGTGACGGGACGGCGAGCTGAGGAGGGCGGCACACGCAATCCGGCCGGCACCCAGCGGGTGGCCGACCGGTGAACAATGTCTAGATCTCGCCGCGGAGTTTCGCGAGGGCCTCGGCGAGAATGGCCTCGCCGTCCGCGTCGCTGCGCCGCTCCCGTACGTACGCGAGATGCGTCTTGTACGGTTCGATGCGGGGCGGGTCCGGCGGATTGTCCCGGTCCTGACCGGCCGGGAAACCACAGCGCGGACAGTCCCAGGTCTCCGGTACCTGCGCGTCATGGGCGAAGCTGGGCTTCGTCTCGTGCCCGTTCGAGCACCAGAAGGAGATGCGGAGGCGCGGCGCCGACTCACCGCGCTCGGCCTCGCCCATCGGCCCCGCCCCGACCCGGCTTCCCCGGATCGCGTTGCCACTTGCCACGGTTGTAACTCCCTGCGTGATGGTGCTCGAAGATGCCCCAGTCTACGTAAGGCCCAACGCGCGTCCAGTGATTGGAGTTACACCGTCACCGGCAATCGCGTACGACCCGTCAGTAGCCCAGCTTCATCAGCACACCGAGTACGACGATGCAGGCGAACCAGATGAGGCCGACCGCAACGGTCATACGGTCGAGGTTACGCTCGGCGACGGACGAACCGCCGACGGACGACTGCATTCCGCCACCGAACATGTCGGAAAGGCCGCCGCCCTTTCCCTTGTGCATCAGCACCAACATCAGCAGCAGCAGGCTGAAGACGATCAGGGCGATCGAGAACCCCAAAATCACGGCTGGTTCCTACTTTCCGGAATTTCTCTGGACTGCGCGTACGGATACGGGCCACGGGGGGCCGGGGTGGGATTACCCGCCTCGGCCCCCGCAAGCGTACGACGGATCGGCGCTAGCGCATACTCACTGGTCGCGGAAGCGGACGATCTTGACGAACTCGTCGGGGACCAGTGAGGCACCGCCGACCAGCGCGCCGTCGACATCGGGCTGGGACATGATCGCCGCCACATTGCCGGACTTCACCGAGCCGCCGTACTGGATACGCACGGCGTCGGCCAGCTCCCGCGAGTACAGCTCGGCCAGCCGGCCGCGGATGGCACCGCACACCTCCTGGGCGTCCTCGGGGGTGGCGACCTCGCCGGTGCCGATGGCCCACACCGGCTCATACGCGATCACGATGGACTCTGCCTGCTCGGCCGGGATGTCCTTCAGCGCGCCGTCGAGCTGGGCGAGCACGTGGGAGACCTGGCCGCCGGCCTTGCGGATGTCCAGGCCCTCGCCGACGCAGAGGATCGGGGTCAGGCCGTTCCGGTAGGCGGCCCGCACCTTGGCGTTGCAGACCTCGTCGGTCTCGGCGTGGTACTGGCGGCGCTCACTGTGGCCGACGGTCACATAGGTGCACTTCAGCTTGGCGAGCATCGGTCCCGAGACCTCGCCGGTGTAGGCGCCCGACTCGTGCGCCGAGATGTCCTGGGCACCGTACTTGATCTTCAGCTTGTCGCCGTCCACCAGGGTCTGCACGGAGCGCAGGGCGGTGAAGGGCGCCAGGACGGCGACCTCCACGGCGTCGTAGTCCTTGTCGGCCAGGGCGAAGGCCAGCTTCTGGACGTGTGCGATGGCCTCAAGGTGGTTGAGGTTCATCTTCCAGTTGCCCGCCATCAGCGGGGTGCGGCCCTGTTCGGTAGCAGTCATCGCGTTTCAGTCCTCCAGTGCGGCGAGGCCGGGAAGCGTCTTGCCTTCGAGGTATTCGAGGCTGGCGCCGCCGCCGGTCGAAATATGGCCGAATGCGTTCTCGTCGAAACCCAGGATGCGGACGGCGGCGGCGGAGTCCCCGCCGCCGACGACGCTGAATGCCTGGGAGCCGGCGAGGGCCCGGGCGACCGTCCTGGTGCCCTCGGCGTAGTCGGGGTGCTCGAAGACGCCCATGGGGCCGTTCCAGAAGACGGTGGCCGCGTCGGCGAGCTTCGCCGCGTACAGCTTGTCGGTCTCGGGGCCGATGTCCAGGCCCATCACACCGGCCGGGATGGCGTCGGCGGGGACGGTGCGGGGCCCGGTCGGCTCCTTGGCCTTGAGGTCGGGGAACCGCTCCGATACGACGACGTCGACGGGCAGCACGAACTCCACGCCCCTCTCCTCGGCGCGCTTGAGGTAGCCGAGCACCGCCGGGATCTGGTCCTCCTGCAGGAGGGAGTCGCCCACCTCGTGGCCCTGGGCCCGCAGGAAGGTGTAGGCCATGCCGCCGCCGATGAGGATGCGGTCGGCCTTCTCCAGCAGATGATCGATGACGCCGAGCTTGTCGGAGACCTTGGAGCCGCCGAGGACCACGGCGTAGGGGCGCGTGACGTCCTCGGTGAGCTTCTTCAGGACGCCGACCTCGGTGGCGATCAGTTCACCGGCGGCGTGCGGCAGCCGGGCCGGGAGGTCGAAGACCGAGGCGTGCTTGCGGTGGACGGCGCCGAAGCCGTCGCCGACGTACACATCGGCGAGCTCGGCGAGCCGGTCGGCGAACGCCCCGCGCTCGGCGTCGTCCTTGGACGTCTCGCCGGGGTTGAAGCGGAGGTTCTCGATCACGGCGACCTGGCCGTCGGCGAGGGCGGCGGTCACGGCGCGGGCGGAATCGCCGACCGTGTCGGTCGCGAAGGCGACCTCGGTGCCGAGCAGTTCGCCGAGGCGGGCGGCGGCGGGCGCCAGCGAGAACGCCGGGTCCGGGGCGCCCTTGGGACGGCCGAGGTGCGAGGCGACGATGACCCGTGCACCGGCTCCGGCGAGCCGGGAGACCGTGGGCTGCACGGCGCGGATGCGGCCGTCGTCGGTGATCGTGGTGCCGTCCAGCGGCACGTTGAGGTCGGCGCGGACGAATACCCGCTTGCCTGCGACCCCTTCGGCGATGAGCTCGTCGAGCGTCTTCATCTGTTCCGGGACTCCTTGGAAGGACGGATGGGAGGGCGTATGAGCATGCGAGGAGGCCCGAACGGCGCCGCGTTGCACCGTCCGAGCCCCCTGCTCACACCGAGCTGCCTGCCGATCCGAGGATCAGAGCTGGCCGCCGACGAACGTGGTGAGGTCGACGAGTCGGTTGGAGTAGCCCCACTCATTGTCGTACCAGCCGATGACCTTAACGGTCTTGCCCTGCGCCATGGTCAGGGAGGAGTCGAAGGTGCAGGAGGCCGGCCAGTTCACGATGTCCGAGGACACGATGGCGTCCTCGGTGTAGTCGAGCAGGCCCTTGAGCTGGCCCTCCGCCGCCTTCTGGAAGGCGGCGTTGACCTCGTCCCGGGTGACCTCGCGCTCCAGCTCGACGACCAGGTCGGTCACGGAGCCGGTCGGGACGGGGACGCGCATCGCGATGCCGTCGAGCTTGCCCTCGAGCTCGGGGATGACCAGCGCGGTGGCCTTGGCGGCGCCCGTGGTGGTCGGAATGATGTTCTCGGCGGCGGCACGCGCACGGCGCAGGTCCCGGTGCGGGAAGTCCAGGATGCGCTGGTCGTTGGTGTAGGCGTGGACGGTCGTCATCATGCCCTTGACGATGCCGAAGCCCTCCAGGAGGACCTTGGCCATCGGTGCGACACAGTTGGTGGTGCAGGACGCGTTGGAGATGACGTGGTGCTTGGCAGCGTCGTACTTGTCCTGGTTGACACCCATCACGATGGTGATGTCCTCGCCCTTGGCCGGAGCCGAGATGAGGACCTTCTTGGCGCCGCCCGCGATGTGCTTCTCGGCGTCGGCCTTCTTGGTGAAGATGCCGGTCGACTCGATAACGATGTCGACGCCCAGCTCACCCCACGGGATGTTCGCCGGGTCGCGCTCGGAGAGGACCTTGATGGTGTGGCCGTCGACGGTGATGGTGTCGGCGGTGTGGCTCACCTCTGCCTTGAGACGGCCCAGAACGGTGTCGTACTTCAGCAGGTGGGCCGTGGTCGCAGTGTCACCCAGGTCGTTGACAGCCACGATCTCGATGTCCGCACCCTGCTCCAGCAGCGCGCGGAAGTAATTACGTCCGATGCGGCCAAAGCCGTTGATGCCTACGCGGATCGTCACGAACCGATCTCCTCGTTAGGTACGCGCCGGTTTTCGACGCCGGCGAGTTGTATGGGATGTCCCCGACCGCTTACGACCCTACCCCTCCGAAGGGCCTGAAGTGACATCCGGAGCCATGGTTCGGACAGCGAAGCCCATATTCCCGGACAGGAATACGGGCTTCCGGCGTCATCCCAGGTCAAAGGCCCTATCAGGTGTGCTCGGGGCCGCTCTTATGTGCCGCCTAAAGCGTTTTCCGTACGCACTCCGGAGCCCTGTTCACGCACTGCGGACGGTCTTCGCGAATGCGCCGGGAATGCGCCGCGAATGCACTGCGGGCGCCTCCGCGGGCCATTTCCGAATGCCCTTCCGCCTGCTCGTACGGAGGTGCGGTCAGCCGACGAGACCGTCGGCCAGCTCCTCGCTGAGCGTGGACTCCGTGCCCGGGATGCCGAGGTCCTGGGCCCGCTTGTCGGCCATGGCCAGCAGGCGCCTGATCCGGCCGGCGACCGCGTCCTTGGTCAGCGGCGGCTCGGCGAGCGCGCCCAGCTCCTCCAGGGACGCCTGCTTGTGCTCCATGCGCAGACGCCCCGCCGCCGCGAGGTGTTCGGGCACCTCGTCGCCCAGGATCTCCAGCGCG
>DATCWZ010000772.1:0-2152 GCA_036566065.1 Streptomyces sp.
CGCGCTGCTGGCCGACGAGGCGCTGCTGCTCGACCTCACGCCGGGGGCCGTGTTCGCCGCCGCCCGTGCGGGCCGCTCGCTCACCGGCGTACGCCAGGTGCTGCTGACCCATCCGCACGACGGGCCCGCCGTCGAACTGCCCACCTCGCTGCCCGCCCCCGGGCGGGTACCCGACGGCCAGGAGCTGACGCTGATCAGCGGGCACCGGGTGCGGGCCGTCGCGATGGACGCGCCGGGCACGGGGTACGAGGTGACGGCGCCGGAGGGCGAGCGGCTGCTCTACCTGCCGCCCGGCGCGGCCCCCGCCGGTCTCGCGGAGCAGATGGCGGAGCCGTACGACATGGTCGTCTGCGATGTGATCGGGAGGCCCGACGCGGTGGCCCGGCTGCGCGCCGTCGACGGGATCGGGCCGACCACAGAGGTGATCGCCGTCCATCTGGACCACGACGCACCGCCGGGCGCCGAACTGGACCGGCGGCTCGCGGCGGCGGGGGCGCGGACCGTGCCGGACGGGACGACGCTGATCGTCGGCGAGTACCACGCCGTACCCGATGTGCCCCGGCGCACGCTGGTGACGGGCGGCGCGCGGTCGGGGAAGTCGGTGGAGGCCGAGCAGCGTCTTGAGACGTTCCCCGAGGTGGTGTATGTGGCGACCGGGGGCCGCCGGGACGGCGACGCGGAGTGGGCGGCCCGGATCGGGCTGCACCGGGAGCGCAGGCCCGCCGCCTGGCGTACCGAGGAGACGTGCGAGCTGGTGGAGCTGCTGGAGGCGGACGGCGCCCCGCTGCTGATCGACTGCCTGTCACTGTGGCTGACCGACGCCATGGACCGGGTGGGCGCGTGGGACGACGCGACGTGGTCGGGCGGCGGCGAAACGGCCCTGCGGGAGCGGGTCGCGGAACTGGTCCGCGCGGTGCGCGGGACGCGGCGCACGGTCGTCGCGGTGACCAACGAGGTGGGCTCGGGTGTGGTGCCCGCGACGGCGGCCGGGCGGCGCTTCCGGGACGAACTGGGCAGGCTGAACGCCGCGTTCGCCGATGAGTGCGAACATGTACTGCTGGTGGTCGCGGGGCGGGCGCTGGTGCTGCGCGGCTGAGCGGCGGGGTTCCCGCCGGGTACTGTTCCGCCTGACGTGCCGCCCCTGTTCTTACGACCACCCGCGAGGCAGACCTCCGTGAATCTGGACGACTTCTCCGACCTGATCGTGCGCCCCGACGGCGGCGTGCGCCGCGATGCCGAGGAGCGCAGGGCGCGGCTGATCGTCCCGCCCCGCGCCCTGGGGCGTCTCGACGAGCTGGGTGAGTGGCTGTCGGCGGCACAGCAGTCCGTGCCGGTCAGGCCGGTCGACCAGCCGCGCGTGGTGCTGTTCGCCGGTGACCACGGGGTGGCGGAGCTCGGCGTGTCGGGGCGCAGGGCGGGCAGTGCGCACGAGCTGGTGCGGGCCGTGCTGGACGGGGCGAGCCCGGTGGCGGTGCTGGCCCGCCGCTTCGGCGTGCCCGTACGGATCATCGACGCCGCCCTGGACTGCGACCCGGACCTGCTGCCCGCATCCGTGGGGCGCCACCGGGTGCGCCGCGGCAGCGGCCGTATCGACATCGAGGACGCGCTGACGGCGGAGGAGGCCGAGCAGGCCGTACGCCTCGGCATGGCGGTCGCCGACGAGGAGGCCGACTCCGGGACCGACCTGGTGGTGCTGGGCGACATCAGCGTCGGCGGCACGACGGCGGCGTCCACCCTGATCGCGGCCCTGTGCGGCACGGACGCCTCGGTGGTCACCGGGCGCGGCGGTGCGGGCATCGACGACCTGGCGTGGATGCGCAAGTGTGCGGCGGTCCGGGACGCGCTGCGCCGGGCGCGGCCGGTCCTCGGTGATCAGATGGAGCTGCTGGCGGCGGTCGGCGGGGCGGATCTTGCGGCGATGACCGGCTTCCTGCTGCAGAGCGCGGTCCGCCGGATGCCCGTGGTGCTGGACGGCGTGGTGACCGCGGCCTGTGCGCTGGTGGCGCAGCGGGCGGCGTTCCGGGCGCCGGACTGGTGGCTCGCGGGCCAGGTGAGCGGGGAGCCGGCGCAGGCGAAGGCCCTGGACCGGATGGCGCTGACCCCGCTGCTGGACCACGGCGTGAGCGTGGGCGAGGGCGCGGGCGCGCTGCTG
>DATCWZ010000092.1:0-5588 GCA_036566065.1 Streptomyces sp.
CGGCGCAGGCTGCCGCTGGATGTGGTGGCGTTCGCGGAGCGCTTCGGGGATTCGTACACACTGCTGGTACGGGCGCACTACCTGGAGGCCGCGAAGCTGCCGGTGTGCCCGCCGGGCACGGTGGTGGACGTGTCGCGGCACCACGATGTGAGCGAACTGATGGCGCTGGCCGATGTCCTGGTCACCGACTATTCGTCGATCATGTTCGACTACGCGCTACTGGACCGGCCGATCGTGCTGTTCGCACCGGACCTCGACGCCTACGCGGCGGAGCGGGGCAGCTACTTCGACCTGCGGGAGAAGGCGCCCGGGCCGGTGGCCGAGACGGAGGAGGAGCTGTTCCGGGTGCTGGCCGAGCTGAAGCGCGCGGATACCGGGTCGGCGGAACAACGGGCCGCGTTCGTGCAGGAGTTCGGTACGTACGACACGGGGGACGCGGCTAGCACGGTCGTCACCACCCTGTTCGGCCGCCACATGCCAGGGGAGGCCCGTCGATGAGCGGTAGCAGCCGTGATGTGTTCATCGTCGCCAACAGCATCGACGAACTCGGCGGTGTGACCGCCTGGATGCACCGCACCGCCCGGCTGTTCCAGGACCGCGGCCACCGTGTGCACACCATCGGCATCCACGCCTCCGAGCTCAAGATGGCCCTGCCCGACGGCCCGGAGCACCCTTCCACCGCCCTGTACCCGGCCCATCCGCCGACCCCCTGGACGCCCGAGGGTTTGCGGGACAGGTTCAGGATTCCGTCCCGCCGCCGGGAGGCGGCCAGGGTGGCGGACTGGCAGAGGGCCGTACGGCAGTTGTCCGGGATCTTCCGCGCCGCGCGCCCCGGCGGTGTGGTCATCGTCAGCCAGGTCTGGGCGATGGAGTGGGTCGGCGCGGCCGATACCAGCGGTCTGCACGTCATCGGGATGAGCCATGAGTCGTACGACTACTCGCGCGCGAGCCACCGCTATCGCTGGATCCAGAACCACTACACGGACCTGGACCACTGGCTCGTCCTCACCGAGGAGGACGCCGACACCTGGGCGGGCGACGGGATGAACAACGTCGGCTTCATGCCCAACGCCCTGGCCGCTCTGCCCGATGTGCCCTCCCCGCGCACCGGGAAGACCGTCGCGAGCATCGGCAGGCTCAGCGACCAGAAGGGCATCGACCTGCTCCTGGACACCTGGGCCCTGGTGGCGCCCGAGCGCCCGGACTGGCGGCTCGGCGTGTACGGGGCGGGCGAGGACGAGGCGGCGCTCCGGGCCCAGTGCACCTCCCTGGGCCTGGACGGGTCCGTCGACTGGATGGGCCGCACGGACGATGTCCCTGGCGCGCTCGCCACCGCCTCCGTGTTCGTCCAGTCCTCGCGCGGCGAGGGCTTCCCGCTGGCCCTGCTGGAGGCCATGGCGAGCGGGGTGCCGTGCGCGGCCTTCGACTGCGCGCCCGGCGTACGGGAAATCGTGCGCGACGGCGAGGACGGGCTGCTCGCCCCCGCCGGTGACATCGGCGCGCTCGCCGACCGGCTGCTGCGGCTGACCGGCAACCCGAGGATGCGCGACACCATGGGGCGGCGGGCGCGGGTCAACGTACAGCGGTTCTCCGAGGCCGAGGTCATGCGGCGCTGGGACGATCTGTTCGCTCTGCTGGAACGCTAGGGCCTCTCGTCCGGATCATGCCGGGCTCGCGTGCCCTGGTGCCGCGCTCCCGGCACATCACGGTCCGGCTTCGGCTGGGGCCCAGAGCGTTGACGGAGTCAAGGTACGAGCGTAAAACTACCTTTGCGATCAAGTTGGCGTTGCAACTTGGTGGTTTCTGTTTGAAAAGGCGGGATCTACTTCCCGGAACACGTTCCGGCCGATGCTCCGGCCTGCTGCCCTCTCGACCACGACCACTTACGCTCATGGAGGCACCATGTCGGTTGTCGACATACTTGATAACGTTGTCGGCTCCCCGACACGGAGAAGCCTGCTCAGAGGAGCAGGCGCGGCCGGACTGACGGTCGCCGGCGGGGGGATCCTGACGGCCTGCGGTGACTCGGAACCCGAGTCCGGCAAGGCATCGGGTCCCATCGCGGGAAGCACGGTGACCTTCGGGTCCAACTACTCCGACCCGGCGACCCGGTCGGCCTTCGCGGCGCTCACCGGCTCCGCGGCCACGTCGACCAAGACGAAGATCAAGGTCAACACCGTTGACCACAACACCTTCCAGCAGAACATCACCAGCTATCTGCAGGGCACCCCGGACGACCTGTTCACCTGGTTCGCCGGGTACCGCATGCAGTACTTCGCCGCCCAGGGGCTGGCCCAGCCGATCGACGACGTCTGGGAGAAGATCGGCGGCAACTTCAACGCCGTCGCCAAGAAGCTCTCCACGGGCCTGGACGGCCACCAGTACCTGGTGCCGATCTACAACTACCCCTGGGTCGTCTTCTACAGCAAGAGCCTGTTCGCGAAGAACGGCTACACCGTCCCGACGACCTGGGACGCGTACATCGCGCTGTGCAAGAAGATGAAGTCCGACGGGCTGATACCGATCGCGTTCGGCGACAAGGACGGCTGGCCGGCGCTCGGCACGTTCGACATCCTCAACATGCGGCTCAACGGCTACGACTACCACGTCAAGCTGATGAAGCACGAGGTCCCGTGGACCGACCAGGGCGTGTACAGCGTCTTCCAGCACTGGGCCGAGATGATGCCGTACGTCCAGAGCGGCGCCAACGGCCGGATCTGGCAGGACGCCGCCAAGACGCTGGAGTCCAAGAAGGCCGGAATGATGTTCCAGGGGACCAACCAGGTCGCCGCCCAGTTCGTCAGTGACAAGGCCGACCTGGCCGACCTGGACTTCTTCCCCTTCCCCGCGATCAACCCCAAGTGGGGCCAGGACTACATGGACGCGCCCACCGACGGGTTCATGCTCAGCAAGAAGGCGAAGAACGCGGCCGCCGCGAAGGCCGTCCTGGAGTACATCGGCACCGGCGAGGCCGAGGCCGAGTACCTCAGGACCGACCAGTGGGACGTCGGACTGGCCAAGGGCCTGAGCGTGCCGACGTACAACGCCATTCAGAAGAAGTCGGTCACCGAGATCGGCAAGTGCAAGGCCGTCGCCCAGTTCATGGACCGTGACGCCGACCCGGCCATGGCCACCGCGATGATCTCCCTCATCCAGAAGTTCATCGGCGACCCGGGCACCGGCAAAATCGCCTCGCTGCAGAAGAGCGCCGAGTCCCAGGCGAGGGCGATCTACACCTGATGAGTCCCGTCACCCGGACGCGCCGGGCGGCGACGGCACCGGTCGGAACCCCGACCGGTGCCGTCCGCCGGAACCGGCGCATGCGCTACCTGACCACCGGCGACCGTATCGTCGTCGCACTTCTGCTCGGCATACCGCTGCTGCTCAGCCTGGTCTTCATCTGGTTCCCCGCGCTCACCACCGTGCTGCTGTCGTTCACCCGGTGGAACGGCGTCGGAGACCTGCACACCAAGGCGTGCGACCCCGCGCTGCCGTCGATCCTCAACAACGGCTGCGTCAACGGGGTCCAGAACTACCACCAGGCCGCCACGAACTATCCCGAGTTCTGGCCCGCGGTACAGCACAACCTGATCTGGCTGGCCGTCTTCGTCGTCATCGCCACCCCGCTCGGCATGCTGTTCGCGGTCATCCTGGACCGCAACATCCGGGGCAGCCGCATGTACCAGAGCGTGCTGTTCCTGCCCGTCATGCTGTCGCTGGCCCTGATCGGCATCATCTGGGAATTCATGTACTCCCAGAACTTCGGTGTGATCAACACCGTCATCGGACGCAATGGCGACAGCAACGCCATCGACTGGCTCGGCGATCCTGACCTCAACCTGTGGGCCGTGATGCTGGAGGCCACCTGGCGGCAGGCCGGCTATGTGATGGTCCTGTACCTGGCGGGCCTGAAGGCCGTCGACCCGACGCTGCGGGAGGCCGCGCTGATCGACGGGGCCAACGGCTGGCAGACGTTCTGGCGGGTCGTCTTCCCCGTGATGAAGCCGATCAACATCGTCATCATGGTGATCACCGTCATCGAGTCGCTGCGCGCCTTCGACCTCGTCTACATCACCAACAAGGGCATCAACGGCCTTGAGCTGCTGTCGGTCCTGGTGACCGCCAACATCGTCGGCGAGACCCAGCGGGTCGGCTTCGGTTCCGCCCTCGGGGTCGTCCTGCTGCTGATCTCGCTCGTACCGATCAGCATCTTCCTCCATCAGACCTTCCGACGGGAGGAGAAGCAGTGAGCTCCGAGACCGTGCCGACCACGGCACCGACGGGCGGCGTCCGCCCGCTGCGCCCCCGGGGCCAGGTGGCGTCGCAGATCTTCCTGGTCGCCGCGTCCGTGCTGTGGCTGCTGCCGCTGCTGTTCGCGCTGTACGTCGCGGTACGCCCGTACTCCGACACCCGTAAGCACGGCTACGTGTCACTGCCGCACGATCTGACGCTGAGCAACTTCACCGACGCCTGGTCGCAGTCCGACATGGGGAAGTTCTTCTGGAACTCCATCGTGATCACCGTGCCGGCGGTGATCATCGCGCTGCTGCTGGCCGCCGGGGCGGCGTTCGTCCTGTCCCGGGTGAACATCAAGGTCAATGTGGCCCTGCTCATCCTGTTCACGGCCGGGAACCTGCTGCCCCAGCAGGTGATCATCACCCCGCTGTTCCGGATGTATTTGAAGATCCCGCTGCCGACTTTCCTCGCCGACAGCGGACTGATGTACAACTCACTGTTCGGCCTCGTCGTCATCAACGCGGCGTTCCAGCTCGGCTTCTGCGTCTTCGTACTGAGCAACTACATGAAGTCCGTCCCCACCGAGATGTACGAGGCGGCGCTGGTGGACGGGGCGAATCTGTGGACCCGGTTCTGGTCCCTGACCATTCCGCTGTGCCGCCCCGCCCTGGCCGCGCTGGCCACCCTGCTGACGACCTGGATCTACAACGACTTCTTCTGGGCCATCACGCTCATGTCGTCCGGCGACAAGCGCCCGGTGACCTCGGCCCTGGCCAATCTCCAGGGCCAGTTCGTCAGCAACCAGAACCTGATCGCGGCCGGGGCCATGATGGCCGCGATCCCCACCCTGGTGGTGTACCTCCTGCTGCAGAAGCAGTTCATCGCGGGCCTCTCCCTCGGATCCAGCAAGGGGTGACCCGTCAGCCGTTGGTGTACTCCCGTACCGTCACCTGCCGGGGCAGCACCCCGGCAGGCCGAAGCCCCTTGACGGGTACTGGATGCGGCAGCCCGGACGTCTCGCCGAGGAAGACCCGGCGGACCACCCGCTCGGCGGCGAAGCCGTCGTCGTACGGACAGAAGCGGGCCCGGAACGCCGCCCGCCGCTGTGCGGAGCGCGGCCCGCGCCAGTGGCCCGTGGCGAAGATCTCGTGCAGCTCCTCCTGGCTGTGCGCGACCGCTCCCGGCGGGAAGGACTCCAGGTCGAAGTAGGTGCCGCGGGCCGCTTCGTACGCCTGGGCGTCATCCAGGAACAGCACCACCGGCCGGTCCAGATTGGCGTAGTCGAACATCAGCGACGAGTAGTCCGTGATCAGTACGTCGGACGCGAGGCACAGCGACTCGATGGACGGATG
>DATCWZ010000065.1:0-2588 GCA_036566065.1 Streptomyces sp.
CCGTCCCGGCTGCTGCCGGTATTCGGCGTACCGGAGCCGAAGCCCGAACCGGGGCCGGGTCAGCCCGTTACGCCCCGGAGGACCATCGCGACGGCCGTGTCCGCCACCACGGAGGGCTGCTCCGCGGCTCCCAGCTCGATCCTGCGCACCGCGGCGTCCACCGAACCCTGGAGCAGCATCGCCGCCAGCCTCGGCTGCGGATGGCCCAGGTCGCCCAGCGCCTCGACGATCATGGCGATGAGGCCGCCGTGCGCGGCGCGGATCTTCTCGCGTGCGCCGGCGTCGAGTTCTCTGGCGGAGATCGCGACCACGGCCCGGTGCCTGCGGTCGCCCACCAGGTCGAGCTGGCGCCGGACGTACGCCTCGATCTTTCCCTCGGGGGTGTCCGCCCCGGACATCGCGTTCCCGACCTCGGCGGCCCAGACGGGGAAGTCGACGGCGCACAGCTCCTCGACGACGGCGGCGCGGGAGCGGAAGTACTCATAGACGGAGGACCTGGCGAGACCGGTGCGCTCGGCGAGTGCGGGGAAGGTCAGCGCCTCCGTACCCCCCTCGGACAGCAGGGAGCGCGCGGCGTCCAGGAGGGCGCCGCGCTGCATCGTCCGGTGCTCGGCCACGGAGGCCGCTCGAATCCTTGGCACGGCCCCACTCTACGGCGGCGGGTGTCCGGCGGGGGCTCAGCGCCCGGCATCGGCCAGTTTCGCCCGGAGTTGCAGGACCGACTTGGTGTGGATCTGGCTGACCCTGCTCTCGGTGACCCCGAGGACGTTGCCGATCTCGGCGAGGGTGAGCCCTTCGTAGTAGTAGAGGGTGACGACCGTCTTCTCCCGGTCCGGGAGCGTGTTGATGGCGCGGGCGAGCATCCGTCTGAGCTCACGGTCCTCGGCGACCTCGACCGGGTCGTCGGCCGCCGTGTCCTCCAGCGTGTCCATCAGGCTCAGCCGGTCGCCGCCCTCGCCGCCGACATGCAGCAGCTCCTCCAGCGCCACCACATTGGCCAGGGACAACTGGCTGAACACGGCGTGCAGTTCCTCCAGCGCGATGCCCAGCTCCGCGGCGACCTCGGCCTCCGAAGGCGTACGCCGCAGTCTCGCCTCCAGCGTGGCGTAGGCCCGCTCCACATTGCGCGCCTTCTGCCGGACGGAGCGGGGGATCCAGTCCAGCGCCCTGAGCTCGTCGATCATCGCGCCGCGGATGCGGGTGATCGCGTATGTCTCGAACTTGATGGCGCGCTCGATGTCGAACTTCTCGATGGCGTCGATCAGTCCGAAGACACCGGACGACACGAAGTCCGCCTGCTCCACATTGGACGGCAGCCCCACGCTGACCCGGCCCGCAACGTACTTCACGAGCGGTGAATAGTGCAGGATCAACTGCTCGCGCAGCCGCTCGTCGCCAGTCGTCTTGTACGCGCGCCACAACTCCTCGAGCGTGGCGGGGGCAGGGGGGCGCACAGTGCCACGCGCGGCCGGTGGAACTGCCGCGCGGTCAGACCCGGAGGTGTGCTGGGGCATGTGGTGCCTTGAGCCGTTCTGCTGTCGAATGCTGGGGGACTGGTGTCTGGCGCGTAACCGTCGTGAGCGTAGCGTGACTGAAGCGTCGCAGTGTGCGCAGGATATGGGATCGACGCTGCGTGATTCCGCTCCTCCGCGCATACCCCGCGCGGGGCCGGCGCCGACGGCTTTCACCGCGTGCGTCGGCCCCGGAAGCGCCGCCCGGGGAACTGACGAGGTCATCGCATCACCTTTTCACCCGAATGCGCCGGGTCAAGTACCGCCTCGCCGCGTGCCCCCGTCGCGAATGGGTCTCCGCGTCAACCGCCATCCGTCGCCATCACGTTCGACGAACCCCAGTGAGTGCAGTTCGTACAGCCGCCCGAGCGCTTCGTCCGCGGAGACCCCGGCCACGCGGGCGACATCGCGCACACCCATGGCGCCCCGGCAGGGCAGGGCTTCCAGGATCCGTGCCGCCGCGGTGTCCAGCAGGTCCCTGGGGAGCACCGGGCCGCGGCGTTCCGGAGCGAGGTCGCCGATGTCCCCGACCAGTTCGGCGACTTCCGCGGCATCGCTGACCAGGACGGCTTCGCCGCGCAGAAGTTCATGGACTCCTGCCGACAATCCGCTGGTGGCGGGGCCGGGTACCCCTATCGTGAAGCGGCCGAGGCGCTGTGCGCAGCGCGCCGTGACCAGCGAGCCGCTGCGGTATTCGGCCTCGACCACGACCGTGCCCCTGGTGAGTGCGGCGATCACCCGGTTTCGCAGAACGAACCTGCTGCGGGTCGGATGGTCCGACGGCGGCAACTCGCCCATGACCAGGCCCTGTTCCACGATGCGCCCGATCAACTCGGTATGCCCGCGTGGATAGGCGACATCCACCCCGCACGCCAGCACGGCCATCGTCGCCCCGCCCGCGGCCAGGGCCCCGCGGTGCGCCGCCCCGTCCACCCCGAACGCGGCGCCCGAGACGACGACCCAGCCGCGCTCCGCGAGACCCGCGCCGAGGTCCGCCGCCATGTGCGCCCCGTACGGTGTGCACGCCCTGGCCCCGACCACGGCGACCGAGCGCAGTGCCCAGAGGCGCAGGGCGGG
>DATCWZ010000059.1:0-7830 GCA_036566065.1 Streptomyces sp.
CCGCCCCAGGATCGTCACCCGTTCCGCGGCCGGGACCCGGGACGTCCCTGACGGCCCCGGCGCCGCCGGCGGCACCTTCCAGGGCGACCTCTGGGGGCGGATCGCGGTCGCGCTGACCATCGTGGCCTTCCTCGTACAGGCGGGCGGGGTGCTGGCCCGCGCCCTGTCGGTGCAGCGGGCCCCCTGGGGCAACATGTACGAGTTCTCGATCACCTTCAGTACGGTGGCGGTCGGCGCCTACCTCGTACTCCTCGCGCTGAAGAAGAACGTCCGCTGGATCGGTCTGCTGTTGGTCGCCACGGTCCTGCTCGACCTCGGCATCGCCACCACCGTGCTCTACACGGACAGCGACCAGTTGGTACCGGCGCTGCACTCCTACTGGCTGTGGATCCACGTCTCCACCGCCATCGTCTGCGGCGCGGTCTTCTACCTCGGCGCGGTCGGCACAGTGCTCTACCTGTTCCGCGACAGCTACGAGAACAAGCTGGCGAGCGGCGGGGAACCGGGCTCGTTCGCCCGGTCCGTCCTGGAGCGGCTGCCCTCCGCGTCGTCGCTCGACAAGTTCTCGTACCGCATCAACGCGGCCGTCTTCCCGCTGTGGACGTTCACGATCATCGCGGGCGCGATCTGGGCGGGCGACGCCTGGGGCCGATACTGGGGCTGGGACCCCAAGGAGGTCTGGTCGTTCATCACCTGGGTCGCCTACGCCTGCTATCTGCACGCCCGGGCCACGGCTGGCTGGAAGGGCCGCAAGGCCGCCTATCTGGCGCTGATCGCCTTCGGCTGCTGGCTCTTCAACTACTACGGCGTGAACATCTTCGTCACCGGCAAGCACTCCTACGCCGGAGTCTGACCGGAACAGCACGGCACAGGGCGCGACCCGCACGTTCGACCGCGGATCGCGCCCTGTGCCGTGTCCGGGCTTACGACCTGGTGCACGATAGCGGGCGGGCTCCCGACGCCCTGCGACTCCGCCCCCGGCGTTGTCGTCGGTTGTTCCCCGAGCTCTCGGCTTCGCTCGAGCAGGGGAGGCCCCAACCGCTCCGCGTCACCGCCCTCCTCCGCCTTGGATTCGAAGCCGCAGAACGCCGCTCGCTGATCCACCCCCTATCGTGCACCAGGTCGTTATGTCAGAGTGCCGCGACGAGCTCGCGGGCCAGGGGCTCGGCGGACGCCGGGTTCTGCCCGGTGTGCAGATTGCGGTCGGTGACCGTGTACGGGGCGTACGGCTCGCCCGAGCGGTAGTCGGCGCCCATCTCGACCAGCCGGTCCTCCAGCAGCCAGGACGCCCGGCCGGCGAACCCCGCGAGTTCCTCCTCGGCGTTGCTGAAGCCGGTCAGCCGGTAGCCGGCGAACGGCCGGCTTCCGTCGTCGCGCCGGGCGCTGAGCAGGGCGGCGGGCCCGTGGCAGACCACGCCGAGGCGCGTACCGGAGTCCAGGGCGGCGGTCAGCAGCCGCCCGGAGTCCTCGTTGACGGACAGATCCTCCATGGGACCGTGTCCGCCGGGGTAGAAGATCACGTCGTACGAGGAGGGGATGACGTCCTCAAGACGGGCCGGGATGCGCAGGGTCTCGTCGATCGCCGCGAGATAGGAGGCCACGGCGTCGGCCCGGTCCTGGCCGCCGTTGGCGTCGGCCGTCAGACTCGCCGTGTCCACGGTGGGCGCGACGCCGCCGGGCGTGGCGAAGGCGATGTCGAAACCGGCCTGGGCGAAGATCCGGTGCGGAGCGGCCAGTTCCTCGGCCCAGAAACCGGTGGGGTGGGCGGTGCCGTCCTTGAGGGTCCAGTGATCGGCACCGGTGAGGACGAAGAGTACGGAGGGCATGGGGGGTGCTCCCTACGAGACGCGAGATACGGGCAAGGCTTCGGGTACCCGCTTGAAGGATGGCCGACCGCGGCGCCCGATCCGGAGTCCCGCGCCGTCCTACTCCGGACGCTTGTCCTTCCCGGACTCGTCGCCGCTGTGCTCGTCGCTGCCGGGTTCGTCCACCTCTGGCCCGTCCTTCTCCGCCCCGTTTCCGAGCGACTTCAGGAATTCCGGGTTGTCGTCCGGAGCCACCCAGCCGCCCCCGGGCGCCGTGCGCTTCTTGCCCTTGAGGAACCACACGAGCGGGCCCGCCACCCAGAACAGCAGGATGATGAAGACCCAGGCGACCTTCGGCAGATGCCTGACCTCGTTCTCCGGGGTATTGAGGCAGTCGATGAACGAGTAGACGGCCAGCGCCAGCGGCAGAAGGTAGATCAGAGCCCTGAGCATCGTGCGGATCCCCCGAGAAGAGGTGAAGGGGTGCGGAGTTCCGCCCCGGTGAACCGCCAAGGGTAGCCGGTGGCAGATACTGGACCGCATGGCTTACGACGATCTTCGCTCCCTGCTCCGGGCTCTGGAGCGCGAGGGCGATCTCAAGCGCATCAAGGCCGAGGTCGATCCGTATCTGGAGGTCGGCGAGATCGTCGACCGGGTGAACAAGGCCGGTGGGCCCGCGCTGCTCTTCGAGAACGTCAAGGGCGCGTCGATGCCGTTGGCCATGAATGTGTACGGGACGGACCGGCGGCTGCTCAAGGCCCTGGGGCTCACGTCTTACGCCGATATCAGCGACAGGATCGGCGGCCTGCTGAAGCCGGAACTGCCCAACGGTTTCGTCGGGGTGCGCGAGGCGTTCGGGAAGCTCGGCTCCATGGTCCACGTACCGCCGAAGAAGGTGAAGCCGCAGAACGCCCCCGTCCAGGAGGTCGTCCTGACCGGTGACGACGTGGACCTGGACCGGTTGCCCGCGCTGTTCACCTGGCCCGGGGACGGCGGCTCGTTCTTCAACCTGGGGCTCACCCACACCAAGCACCCCGAGACCGGAGTGCGCAACCTCGGGCTGTACCGGCTGCAGCGCCACGACAAGCGCACCATTGGCATGCACTGGCAGATCCACAAGGACAGCCGCAACCACTACCAGGTGGCCGCCAAGCGCGGCGAGCGGCTGCCCGTCGCGATCGCGTTCGGCGCGCCGCCCGCGGTGACGTACGCCTCCACGGCCCCGCTGCCCGGCGACATCGACGAATACCTGTTCGCCGGTTTCATCCAGGGCAAGCGGATCGAGATGGTGGACTGCAAGACCGTTCCGCTGCAGGTGCCCGCGCAGGCCGAGGTCGTCGTCGAGGGCTGGCTGGAGCCGGGCGAGATGCTGCCCGAGGGGCCCTTCGGCGATCACACCGGCTTCTACACCCCGCAGGAACCGTTCCCCGCACTGACGATCGACTGCGTGACGATGCGGGAGCGCCCGCTGCTGCAGTCCATCGTGGTGGGCAGGCCGCCCACCGAGGACGGGCCGCTGGGGCGGGCCACCGAGCGGTTCTTCCTGCCGCTGCTGAAGGTCATCGTGCCGGACATCGTGGACTACCACCTGCCGGAGGCGGGCGGTTTCCACAACTGCGCGATCGTGTCGATCGACAAGAAGTACCCGAAGCACGCCCAGAAGGTGATGAGCGCGGTCTGGGGCGCACACATGATGTCGCTGACGAAGCTGGTCGTGATCGTGGACGCCGACTGTGATGTCCACGATCTGCACGAGGTGGCCTGGCGGGCGCTCGGCAACACCGACTACGCGCGGGACCTGACCGTGGCCGAGGGGCCGGTCGACCATCTCGACCATGCCTCCTACCAGCAGTTCTGGGGCGGCAAGGCGGGCATCGACGCGACGCGGAAATGGCCCGAGGAGGGGTATGTGCGGGACGGGGGGTGGCCCGAGATGGTCGAGTCCGACCCGGCGACCTCGGACCGGGTGACGCGCCGCTGGAAGGAGTACGGACTGTGACCGCCTCAGCCGCCGCGCTGCCGCAGCCGGGAGGCACGCGCGCGTTCCTGCGGCTCGTGATGATCGAGCACTCGGTCTTCGCACTGCCGTTCGCGTACATCGCCTCGCTCAGCGCGATGTTCCAGCTCGGCGGGGCGATCCAGTGGGGCACGCTGCTGCTCGTCACGGTCGCCATGGTCGGGCTGCGTACGTTCGCGATGGCGGCCAACCGCATCATCGACCGGGAGATCGACGCGCGTAACCCGCGTACCGCCAACCGTGAGCTGGTCACCGGCGCGGTGTCCGTGCGCTCGGCCTGGACGGGTGCGGGCATCGCGCTCGTCGTGTTCCTCGGCGCCGCGGCGCTGCTGAACCCGCTCTGTCTGGCGCTGGCGCCGGTGGCGGTCGTGCCGATGGTCGTCTATCCGTACGGCAAGCGCTTCACCACCTACCCGCACGCGATTCTGGGCATCGCGCAGGCCATGGGGCCGGTCGGTGCCTGGATCGCGGTGACCGGGAGCTGGTCGTGGGACGCGGTGATCCTGGGCCTGGCCGTCGGGATCTGGATCGGCGGCTTCGACCTGATCTTCGGCTGCCAGGACGTCCAGGCGGACCGCGCCCACGGGGTGCTCTCCGTGCCCGCCCGCTTCGGCATCCCGGCGGCGCTGTGGGGCGCGCGGGGCTGCCATGTGGTGACGACCGGGATGCTGGTCTGGTTCGGGATCGCCACCGGTGCGCAGGTCTTCTACTGGGCGGGCATGGCGATCGTCGCGGTGGCGTTCGTGTACGAGCACCGAGTCGTGCGGCCGCACGATCTGTCCCGGCTGAACAGGGCGTTCTTCTCGGTCAACGGCTTCATCGGTATAGCGCTGTTCGTCTGCGCGCTGCTCGACCTGCTGGTGCGCGGCCTCACACCGTGAGCGCGCCGGCCGTGCGCCGGGGGCGGCGGAAGACGAAGGCTGCCGCCACCCCGCCTATCAGGCCGAAGAGGTGGCCCTGCCAACTGATGCCGGAGTCGGTGGGCAGCACGCCCCACAGCAGTGAGCCGTAGAACGCGGCGATGATCACGCCGGTGACGATGTCGAGCGGGCGCCGGTCCACGAAGCCGCGGACCAGCAGATAGCCGAAGAGGCCGAAGACCACGCCGGACGCGCCGAGCGTGACGGTGTTCGGCGGGGCGGTGAGCCAGACTCCCAGGCCGCTGGCCACGATCACCGTGAGGACGACGGCGGCGAATCTGCGTATCCCGCCGAGCGCGGCGATGAAGCCGAGGATCAGCAGCGGCACGCTGTTGGACGCGACATGGGCCCAGCCGCTGTGCAGGAAGGCGGACGGCACGACATCGCGCAGCTCGCCCGGCTCGCGGGGGCTGACGCCATAGGTGTCGAGGGCGTGACCGCTCGCCATGTCTATGCCTTCCAGCACCCAGAGCAGGGCGATCCAGGTGAGCATGACCGCGCCGGCCGTGACGGCATGGGCGGTGGCGCCGGTGGTGCCGGTGCGCGTATCGGTCATGGTTACCCTCCGTTTCCGGCAGTTCCCTCACCTGTCGCAACGTCCGTGGCCCCTTGCCCGGTTCCTGACCGCCGGTGCCGGATAGGGTCAGCCGTGTGGATTCCGGGACTTCGGTGAGTCAGCAGCGGCGCAGGCCCTGGATTGTCGGGGTGTCCGGCGCGTCGGGTACGCCATTCGCGGCCTCCGTCCTGCGGGGGCTGCTGGCCGCAGGGGAGAGCGTGGACCTGGTGGTCAGCCGTGCCTCGCGGCTGACGCTGCTGGACGAGACGGGGATCGCGTTCCGCGACGCGCACTGGCAGGAGGACCTGCGCGACTGGCTCGCGCGGGGGGCGGACGGCACGCCGGACGCCTTCGCCGTGGACGGCGCGGATCTCGCTCGCGTACGGCACTGGGCGGCCGGGGATCTTGCGGCCGGGCCGTCATCGGGGTCGTATCCGGCGCGCGGGATGCTGATCGTTCCGGCGTCGACGGCCTGTGTCGCCGGTGTGGCGCTCGGTCTGTCGAAGGATCTGCTGCAGAGGGCCGCGAGCGTGACGCTCAAGGAGCGGCGGAAGCTGGTCGTCGTGGTGCGGGAGACCCCGCTGAGCGGCCAGACGCTGAAGCAGATGGTGGCGCTGGACGAGGCGGGCGCCGTGGTGCTGCCCGCCTCTCCGGCGTTCTACGCGGGTGCGGCGGGGGTCCAGGACCTGGTGGACTTCGTCGCGGGGCGGGTGCTGGACGCGGCTGGGGTGCCGCACCGGCTGTACCGCCGCTGGGAGGGGGAACTCGGTGGCAACTCACGCGGCCGGCCCTGATCCGGCGCGTCGGTCAGTGCTTCTGGATTAAGGCTCGGCGGACTGAAGATTTACAGGGCGCGTGTCCTGCATACCTTAGATTCTGCGCGTAGACTCGCGGTACTGCTGAACAATGGAAGGTTTCGGTCATATGGACGCGGTGGACAGGCAGCTCATCCAGGCCCTCAGGGAGAACGGCAGGGCTTCGTACGCGGAGCTGGGGCGGCTCGTGGGGCTTTCCGGACCCAGCGTCACCGACCGCATCAACCGGCTGGAAAGCGCCGGTGTCATCACCGGCTACCGCGCCACCGTCGACGCGGCGTCGCTGGGGCTCGGGGTCACCGCGCTGATCGGCATCTCGCTCTCGGACGCCGCGGACCACGAGGACGTGGCGCGCCGGCTGAAGGACCTGGCCGAGATCGAGGACGCCTGGTTCATCGCGGGGGACGACTCGTACATGCTCAAGGTGCGCGTCGGTGACGTGGACGGCCTGGAGCGGACGATCCGCAGGCTCAGCGGCACGAGGGGGGTGTCCAGGACCCGTACCACCGTCGTCCTCTCCACCAAGTGGGAGAACAGGGTCGGCGAACTGCCCGAACAGGTCTGACGCGGGGCGGCGGACGGGGTGGCCCCGCCGGGTGGGCGGGGAGGTACGGTGGGGCCGGTCTGTATTGCGGAGATCTACGGGAGGCGCCCTAGTGGACGCGGGACTCAAGCGCGAGCTGGAGGGAAGGGTCAGGGCGGGTGAGAGGCTGACCCGGGAGGACGGGATCGCGCTCTACGCCAGCGACGACCTCGCCTGGCTCGGCGGCCTGGCCCATGAGGTGCGGACGAGGAAGAACGGCGACGTCGTCCACTTCAACATCAACCGTCACCTCAATATGACCAACGTGTGCACCGCGTCCTGCGCGTACTGCTCGTTCCAGCGCAAGCCGGGCGAGAAGGACGCGTACACGATGCGGATCGAGGACGCCGTCGCCCTCGCGCAGGAGATGCGGGGCGAGAACCTCACCGAGCTGCACATCGTCAACGGGCTCCACCCCAGCCTCCCGTGGCGCTACTACCCGCGCTCCCTCCGCGCGCTGAAGGAAGCCCTGCCCGAGGTGGCGCTCAAGGCGTTCACCGCGACGGAGATCCACCACTTCGAGACGATCTCCGGGCTCACGGCCTCCGAGATCCTCGACGAGCTGATCGACGCCGGTCTGGAGTCGCTGACCGGTGGTGGTGCGGAGATCTTCGACCCGGAGATCCGCCGGCAGATCGTCGACCACAACACCCACTGGGAGGACTGGTCGCGCATCCACCGTCTCGCGCACGAGAAGGGGCTCAAGACCCCGGCGACCATGCTGTACGGGCACATCGAGGAGCCCCGTCACCGCGTCGACCATGTGCTGCGGCTGCGGGAGATGCAGGACGAGACGGGCGGCTTCCAGGTCTTCATCCCGCTGCGCTACCAGCACGACTTCGTGGACATGAAGGACGGCAAGATCCGCAACCGGCTCCAGGCGCGCACGACGATGGCGACCGGCGCCGAGGCGCTGAAGACCTTCGCGGTCTCGCGGCTGCTGTTCGACAACGTGCCGCACGTCAAGGTGTTCTGGGTGATGCACGGCGTGCAGACCGCCCAACTGGCGCTGCAGTACGGCGCGGACGACATGGACGGCTCGGTCGTCGAGTACAAGATCACGCATGACGCGGACCACTTCGGTACGCCGGACAAGCTGGGCCGCGAGGATCTGCTGGAGCTGATCCGGGACGC
>DATCWZ010000745.1:0-2679 GCA_036566065.1 Streptomyces sp.
AGGCGAACGGGTCGTCTCCGGGCAACGGCAGATGCAGGCCGCCAGCGACATCTTCCTCGGCTGGGAACGCGTCATCGGCTTGGACGGCCAACAACGCGACTTCTACGTACGCCAGTTGCGGGACTGGAAGGGTATCGCTGAACCTCAGATCATGGCACCCAAGGGCATGAGTGCCTTCGGTGAATTCTGCGGCAGCACCCTGGCCCGTGCACACGCCCGTTCCGGCGATCGCATCGCCATCGCCGCCTATCTCGGCGGCGGAGACGCTTTCGACCGCGCGCTCACCGTATTCGCCGAACGGTATGCCGAGCAGAACGAACGCGACTACCAAGCACTGACCGACGCGGTACACACCGGCCGGATCGCCGCGCAGGCCGCGTAAAGACGGGCGACAGGTGCTGGGTGCGCCTGTTGCCCGGATGGCGAGAGCTCCCAGAGGTCACCGAGGCCGCCCGCGACCGCGACCGGACCGTAGCGGAACGCCCGATCCGCTCCCTTCAGACGGAAACCGGGATGCGGGTGCCGCGCCGCCACCCCTAGGCTGCGCCTCCGGGGAGGACGAGTCGCCACCCGGCCGTCGGTGGATCGGAGTCGCACGGGTCATGACCAGTCAACTGTTCGCAATCTGCATCAACGCGTCCCGGCCACCCGTCTTGGCGCGGTTTTGGTCCGAGATCCTGGACTGGGAGCCGACAGACGGCCCAGACGGCGACACTGCGATCCTGCCCCCTGATGCCACCGGATTCCGCATCCGTTTCCTGCCGAACCAGGAGCCGAAGACCGGCCCGAACCGGGTGCACTTCGACCTGACGAGCACGTCCCCGGAAGATCAGCAGCAAACAGTGGCCAGGGCGCTGGAATCCGGCGGAAAACACATCGACGTGGGCCAACTCCCGGAAGAGGGCCATGTGGTGCTGGCGGATCCGGACGGGAACGAGTTCTGCGTCATTGCGGCCGGCAACACGTTCCTCGCCGACACCGGCCGCATCGGAGCACTGTCCTGCGACGGCACGCAGGAGGTCGGCTACTTCTGGAGCGAGGCGCTGCGGTGGCCGCTGGTCTGGGACCAGGACCAGGAGACGGCGATCCAGTCGCCGGGCGGCGGTACGAAGATCACCTGGGGTGGTCCTCCGGTGGCGCCGAAGTCGGGCACGAACAGGCTGTACTTCGAGCTGGCACTCCCCGTCGGCGCGGAGTGGGAGGCGGAAGTCGACCGACTGATCTCGCTCGGCGCGACGCGTATCGACACCGGCGAGGGCGACAGCGGCAGGGCACTGATGCTCGATCCTGACGGCAACGAGTTCTCCGTACAGAAGCCCCGATAGCACCCTGGTCGGGGCCCCGGCAGATCGTGCAATGACGCCGTGAACGCGCTCCACGCGGGGGCATTCGGACAGGACCAGGGGGACAGCGATTGGCACCGGTGGGCGGCCGGGCGGCCCGCACCGCCAATGAACGGCTCGTCAGCCTTTTAGGCCGGACCCGTGCGCCGTACAGCGACCACCGCGGCAAGGTCACCGGCCAGTGGTAGCTCCACGGCCCGCAGAACGGGGTGCTCCAGCCAGTGCAGCCGGGCAGTATCGGGACGACCGGCGTACAAGGGCGGCCAGGTCCGGGACGGCGTGAAATCGTCGACGACGAGCACTCCACCCGGCACGAGCAGGCGCTCGGGATCGGCAGCATCCCCGCCCTTGGCCTGGCCGCCTCCGTCGAGCACGAGCAAGTCGTACGGCCCGTGTGTGTACATCCGCTTCCAGTCGGCGCACAACACGCGTACCCGGGGCACGTGGGAGAACACCTAGGCAGCGACCTTCGCCCGGCCCGGGTCGCGCTCCACACTGAGCAGTTCCATGTTCGGGGCCGCTCCGCTGGCCAGCCAGGCGAGACCCATCGCACATCCCGTGCCCGTCTCGGCGATGCGCTGTCGGGCGCCGCCTGCCAGCACGTGCAGCAGTCGGGCGGCAGGAGTAGTCAAACCCGGAGCGCTGAGCGGCGGCAACGGCGCGCTCAACAAGCGGGGGGAGCGCCCCGCTGTGCATGCGGTAGGCAGCAGTGCCGTTCATCGCCATGTTGGCGAGTATGGCCATGGGTTGGGGGTCGGCAACCCGTTTACAGCGGCCCAAACCATGGCAAGTCGGCATACGGGTTGCAGGAGGGCTGGATACCGGATCATCCTTGCCGCTATGAGTCTCGTCTCCGCGTCCGTCGACGTACCCGCGAACGCATACGCCTACGACTGGGCCCTGGTCGACGTGGAGACGTCAGGACTCGTTGCCCGGCGAGACCGTGTCCTGTCCGTCGCGGTGATCACGATCGGTCCGGACGGCGAGCAGACCGGCGAGTTCTCGACCCTGCTCAATCCGGGCTGCGACCCGGGGCCGGTGAAGGTACACGGGCTGACCGCCGACCGACTGCAGGGCGCACCGACCTTCGACCAGGTCGCCGGGCGGATCGGGGCGATGCTTCAGGACCGGGTCCTGGTCGCCCACAACGCCCAGTTCGACTACGACTTCCTGGCCTACGAGTTCGCCCGAGCCCGGATGTGGCTACCGGTGTCGCAGCGGATGTGCACGCTGGCTCTGAATCGCCAGGTGGATCCGCCGACGCACGACATGAAGCTCGGCACCCTCGCCGCCCACTACGGCGTCCCCCAGCAGCATGCGCACGATGCGCTGGACG
>DATCWZ010000046.1:0-19464 GCA_036566065.1 Streptomyces sp.
GGCGCTGCCCGGGGCGGACGGATCGGTGGACCTGTTCTACCGGGCGCAGGGGGCGGCCAGGCTGACGGCCGTCCCTGCGGGGGCCGCGCGGGATGTGCCGGGGTTCGACGGATACGGGCGGGTGAGCGCGGCCGGCTCCCCGCTGGGCCCGGTGCTGCTCGGGCGTACGCGCGGGGGGCGGCTTCAGCTCCGTACGGGCGGATCGGTGTCCGTACGCGGCACGGGGCCCGTGGCCCTGGACGGGGCCGTCCTCCACATCGGCGCCGGAGGCCGGCCCGCGGTGGTGGGGCTGGGTCCGGACGCCCTGCCCTGGGTGTGGCGGCCATAAGCGGGAGCCGCATCGCAGAGGGGCCCCGGTCCACCGCTCGCGCGGCGGGCCGGGGCCCCTCTCGGTGCTCAGTGCGGAGCAACCAGGCCTGAACGTCAGGTACTTACTTGACGATCTTGGTGACCTGGCCGGCGCCCACGGTCCGGCCACCCTCGCGGATGGCGAACTTCAGGCCCTCTTCCATGGCGACCGGCTGGATCAGCGTGACGTTCATGAGGGTGTTGTCACCCGGCATGACCATCTCGGTGCCCTCGGGAAGGGTCACAACGCCCGTCACGTCCGTGGTACGGAAGTAGAACTGCGGGCGGTAGTTGTTGAAGAAGGGGGTGTGACGGCCACCCTCGTCCTTGGACAGGATGTACGCCTGGCCCTGGAACTCGGTGTGCGGCGTGACCGAACCCGGCTTGATGACGACCTGGCCGCGCTCGACGTCCTCGCGCTTGATGCCACGGAGAAGCAGACCGACGTTCTCACCGGCCTGGCCCTCGTCGAGCAGCTTGCGGAACATCTCGATGCCGGTGACCGTGGTGGTGGCCTTCTCCTGCTTGATACCCACGATGTCAACGGTCTCGTTGACCTTGAGGATACCGCGCTCGATACGGCCGGTGACGACGGTGCCACGACCGGTGATCGTGAAGACGTCCTCGATCGGCATCAGGAACGGCTTCTCGACGTCACGCTCGGGCTGCGGGATCGCCTCGTCGACGGCCTTCATCAGGTCGAGGACGGTCTGGCCCCACTCCTTGTCGCCCTCAAGGGCCTTGAGCGCCGAGACCTTGACGACCGGTACCTCGTCGCCCGGGAACTCGTACTCGGAGAGGAGCTCACGGACCTCGAGCTCGACGAGCTCCATGATCTCCTCGTCGTCCACCATGTCGGCCTTGTTCAGCGCGACGACGATGTACGGCACGCCGACCTGGCGGGCCAGGAGCACGTGCTCCTTGGTCTGCGGCATCGGGCCGTCGGTGGCGGCGACCACGAGAATGGCGCCGTCCATCTGCGCCGCACCCGTGATCATGTTCTTGATGTAGTCAGCGTGACCCGGGCAGTCGACGTGCGCGTAGTGGCGCGACTCGGTCTGGTACTCGACGTGCGAGATCGAGATCGTGATACCGCGCTGGCGCTCCTCGGGAGCCTTGTCGATCTGGTCGAAGGCCGAGGCCTCGTTCAGTTCCGGGTACGCGTCGTGCAGCACCTTGGTAATGGCGGCCGTGAGGGTCGTCTTACCGTGGTCGATGTGACCGATGGTGCCGATGTTGACGTGCGGCTTAGTCCGCTCGAACTTCGCCTTCGCCACTGGGTCCTCCTGGAGTGGTTCTGTACGCCTTGCTTCATCGGCGCCAGGTGATCTTTGCTGGAATGCCGGTACCGGGGGTATCCGGCGCGGTGCTCGCGCACTGCGCCGGATACCCGGCCGGCTCCGGTGACAAGCCTAAAGCGTGAGCTCGGGAGAGTTACTCGCCCTTGGCCTTCGCGATGATCTCCTCGGCGACGTTCCGCGGAACCTCGGCGTAGGAGTCGAACTGCATCGAGTAGCTTGCGCGACCCGAGGTCTTGCTGCGGAGGTCTCCGACGTAGCCGAACATCTCCGAGAGGGGCACGATGCCCTTCACGACGCGAGCACCGCTGCGCTCCTCCATGGCCTGGATCTGGCCACGGCGGGAGTTGAGGTCGCCGATGACATCGCCCATGTAGTCCTCGGGCGTGGTGACCTCGACGGCCATCATCGGCTCCAGGAGCACGGGGGACGCCTTGCGGGCACCCTCCTTGAACGCCTGCGAACCGGCGATCTTGAAGGCCAGCTCCGAGGAGTCGACCTCGTGGTAACCGCCGTCGAGAAGGGTGACGCGGACGCCGACCATCTCGTAACCGGCCAGGATGCCGAACTGCATGGCTTCCTGGGCGCCCGCGTCCACGGAGGGAATGTACTCCCGCGGGATGCGGCCACCGGTGACCTTGTTGACGAACTCGTACGACGAGTCGCCGCCCTCGATCGGCTCGATCGAGATCTGCACCTTCGCGAACTGGCCGGTACCACCAGTCTGCTTCTTGTGCGTGTAGTCGATGCGCTCGACGGTCTTGCGGATCGTCTCGCGGTACGCGACCTGCGGCTTGCCGACGTTCGCCTCGACGTGGAACTCACGCCGCATGCGGTCGACGAGCACATCGAGGTGAAGCTCGCCCATACCACCGATGATGGTCTGGCCGGTCTCCTCGTCGGAGTGCACCTGGAAGGAGGGGTCCTCCTCAGAGAGCCGCTGGATGGCGACACCCAGCTTCTCCTGGTCGCCCTTGGACTTGGGCTCGATGGCGACCTGGATGACCGGCGCCGGGAAGTCCATGGACTCCAGGATCACCGGGTTCTTGTCGTCGCACAGCGTCTCACCGGTGGTGGTCTGCTTCAGGCCCATGACGGCGACGATGTCACCGGCGCCCACCGAGGGGATCTCCTCACGCTTGTTCGCGTGCATACGGTAGATCTTCCCGATGCGCTCCTTCTTGCCCTTCACCGAGTTCAGCACCGCGGTGCCGGCGTCGAGGCGGCCCGAGTAGACCCGGACGAAGGTGAGCTTGCCCAGGTGCGGGTCGCTCGCGATCTTGAACGCCAGGCCGGAGAACGGCTCGTCCTCCGACGGCTTCCGCCTGACGACCGTCTCCGGGTCCTTGACGTCGTGGCCCTCGATGGCCTCGACGTCCAGGGGGGACGGCAGGTAACGGACAACCGCGTCGAGCAGGGGCTGGACGCCCTTGTTCTTGAACGCCGTACCGCAGAACACCGGGGTGACGGTGACGGAGTCGGCCGTGCCCTTCGACGCCAGGGTGATACGGCGGATCGCCGCGTGAAGCTGCTCCTCGGTGGGCTCGATGCCCTCCAGGTACAGCTCCATCATCTCGTCGTCGTTCTCGGAGACGGCCTCGAGCAGCTTGCCGCGCCACTCCTCGGCAGCCTCGGCGTGCGTCTCGGGGATGTCGATGGTGTCGTACATCTCGCCCTTGGGCGCGTCCTCCGACCAGACGAAGGCCTTCATCGACACGAGGTCGACGACGCCCTTGAAGCCGGCTTCGGCGCCGATGGGGAGCTGCATGACCAGCGGAACCGCACCGAGGCGGTCGACGATCATGTCGACGCAGCGGTGGAACTCGGCGCCGGTACGGTCGAGCTTGTTGACGAAGCAGATGCGCGGCACGCCGTAGCGGTCGGCCTGACGCCAGACAGTCTCGGACTGCGGCTCGACACCGGCCACACCGTCGAACACGGTGACGGCACCGTCGAGGACGCGGAGCGAACGCTCCACCTCGACGGTGAAGTCGACGTGACCGGGGGTGTCGATGATGTTGATCGTGTGATCGACATTGTCGAGCGGCCAGTGGCAGGTCGTCGCGGCGGACGTGATCGTGATGCCGCGCTCCTGCTCCTGCTCCATCCAGTCCATGGTGGCTGCGCCGTCGTGGACTTCACCGATCTTGTAGCTCACACCGGTGTAGAAGAGGATCCGCTCGGTGGTGGTCGTCTTCCCCGCGTCGATGTGGGCCATGATCCCAATATTGCGGACCCTGGCCAGGTCAAGCGAAGTGGTGGCCATGTGGCTCAATCTTCTCTCGGTCTCGATGGGGTGAACGACTACCAGCGGTAGTGCGCGAAGGCCTTGTTCGACTCGGCCATCTTGTGGGTGTCCTCGCGCTTCTTGACTGCTGCGCCAAGGCCGTTGGAGGCGTCGAGCAGCTCGTTCATGAGGCGCTCGGTCATGGTCTTCTCGCGGCGGGCGCGGGAGTAACCGACGACCCAGCGCAGAGCGAGGGTGGCTGCGCGACCGGGCTTGACCTCGATCGGCACCTGGTAGGTGGCGCCACCGACACGGCGGGACTTGACCTCCAGCGAGGGCTTGACGTTCTCAAGCGCGCGCTTCAGCGTGATGACCGGGTCTGCGCCGGTCTTCTCGCGGAGGCCCTCCATGGCGCCGTACACGATCCGCTCGGCAGTGGAACGCTTGCCGTTGAGCAGGATCTTGTTGATCAGCGAGGTGACAAGAGGAGAACCGTAGACCGGGTCAATGATGACCGGGCGCTTCGGGGCGGGGCCCTTACGAGGCATTCTTACTTCTCCTTCTTGGCGCCGTAGCGGCTGCGGGCCTGCTTGCGGTTCTTGACACCCTGGGTGTCGAGCGAGCCACGGATGATCTTGTAACGAACACCCGGCAGGTCCTTCACACGGCCACCGCGCACGAGCACGATGGAGTGCTCCTGCAGGTTGTGTCCCTCACCCGGGATGTAAGCCGTGACCTCGATACCGGAGGTCAGACGCACACGCGCGACCTTGCGGAGGGCGGAGTTCGGCTTCTTCGGGGTGGTCGTGAACACACGCGTGCAGACACCACGACGCTGGGGCGAACCCTCGAGCGCGGGCGTCTTGTTCTTCTCGACCTTGTCCTGCCGGCCCTTGCGGACCAGCTGCTGAATCGTAGGCACTACTTCTCCGGTTTCTGTGTGCCGTAGGTGAAACTAACCTGGAACAGTCACCGACCCACGCGGTCGGGTGTGTCGAATACTGCAAGCCCCTGCCTCAACGGCAGGAAGGGCGCAGATCACGGTGGCCATGTACGGACCCGCCATGCGGCTGAGGACACGCACGCGAGCCCAGGCACACCCCAGGCACAAGGCATGAGCGTACCTACCTCACGGACTGCGGTCAAAACAAATGCCCGCGGGCCCTCCCGATGACGCGTGGAGGGCTTTGCTCATACGTTTCAGCGGGGTTCAGCCGTGACGGAGATAGGAGAGTACGAGACCGACCGGAATGCTGACGATGAGCAAGGCCATGACCGCGCTGTACGCCATCGCCGGCAGCCGGCGCGGGGAATTGCGGACGGCGCGGATGGTCAGGACGAGCGGGACGACCACCAGGATTCCGCCGATGTCGACGATGGCCGGCAGGGCGGTGAGCGTACCCGCGATGACCGCGGCGTTGCCCGCGTTCCAGCAGATGAGCTGCGTACGGGCGGTACTCGGGCCGACCGCGGGTTCGGCGAGGTTCTGCTGAGCGAGCCCCAGCGCGCACTGCGCGGCGCCGCAGACGAGCACGAGATAGGCGGCCAGCCAGCTCCCGTGGGCCAGGCTCAGCGGTGCGGTGACCGCGGCGACAAGACCGCCGAGTATGACGAATCCGGTGCCCAGCCAGAAGAACACGGCGGTGGTCCGGTCCTCCACGAGCGCCGTGGAACGCCGGGCGGAGCCGGAAATCGGGCGGACCGCGACGGGATCCGTGTCTTCGCTCACAGCGCGATGTGGTTGCCGGTCATGGCTTAGAGTTTACACAACAGCTGACTGTAAAAACTCTGAGACCGGGCATCCGGAATCCGCCTGCCAAGTCGAACGAGAAACGCCCGACAAGGAAGTGATCCATGTCCGACTCCGCCCAGGCCGTCCTCCTCGCGGTCTTCGCCCTGGCCGGCTGCGTCTGGGTCGGCGGCTATGTCGCCATCGCCGTGGTGGCCCGCACCGCGGCCGCCGCACTCGAACCCGGACAACGGGTGGTGTTCTTCCGCGCCCTGGGCCGCGCCTATCTGCTCATCGGCGCCCCCGCCCTGGTCATCGCACTGGGAACGGGCGCCTGCCTGCTCCGCGACCACCCGTGGGACGCCACCCTCACCGCCACCGCCGTCGTCGCCGCCGCACTCGTGGGGAGCTTCGCGGTCGCTGTCGTCCAGGCCAAGCGCATGACGCGGCTGCGCCGCGCCGCGCTGGCCAACCCCCAGGAGACCGACTTCGCCCGGCGCATCAGCGCGGGCGCGCGCGCCGCCACCGCGCTGCGCGCCGCCCTCGGGGTGCTCAGCCTCGCGCTGGTCGTCCTCGGCTCCTTCCTGGCCGTCTGACATCACGGAAAGAGATCTCGCATGTCCACCGAAACACTGCAGACCGCCCTGGAGCGCGAGCACCGCGCCATCGACCGCGGCATCGAGACGTTCGTCGCCGAAGCCGGGGACGGAGGCGCCGAGAGCTACACGGCCGCCCCGCTGGTCGAGGCCATCGAGGCGCTGAAGCGGCACATCTACCTCGAAGAGGCGTTCCTCTTCCCGCCGCTGCGGGAGGCGGGTCTGACCATGCCGATCTTCGTCATGCTGCGCGAGCACGGTGAGCTGTGGAAGACCATGGACGCCCTCACCGCGCTGCTCGACGAGAAGGCGGACTCCCAGCGCCTGCGTGACACCTGCACCGAATTCCTCGCCCAGCTCGACCAGCACAACAGCAAGGAGGAGCCGGTGATCTATCCGCAGGCCACCTCGCTGAGCGAGGCTGCCACCGCCGACCTCGCCGAGTTCATCGCGTCGGGGCAGACCCCGTACAACTGGGTCTGCCAGCACGGCCGGTCCTGAACCGCCCCCGCGGCATACGCGGACACGCCGATGGGCGGCCACCCCGTACGCAACGGGATGGCCGCCCATCAGTCGTTTCGAGCGACCCGCTTACTGGTTGTACGGACCGTAGTCGTAGTCCTCCAGCGGTACGGCCTGGCCGGAGCCCGAACCGAACGGCGAGTAGTCGATGTCGTCATAGCCGACGGCCGAGTACATCGCGGCCTTGGCCTCCTCGGTCGGCTCGACCCGGATGTTGCGGTAGCGGGACAGGCCCGTACCGGCCGGGATGAGCTTACCGATGATGACGTTCTCCTTGAGGCCGATCAGGGAGTCCGACTTGGCGTTGATCGCCGCGTCGGTCAGGACCCTGGTGGTCTCCTGGAAGGACGCCGCCGACAGCCACGACTCGGTGGCGAGCGATGCCTTGGTGATACCCATGAGCTGCGGACGGCCGGAGGCGGGGTGCCCGCCCTCGGTGACCACACGGCGGTTCTCGGTCTCGAACTTGCCGCGCTCGACGAGCTCGCCCGGCAGCAGCTCCGCGTCGCCGGACTCAATGATCGTCACCCGGCGCAGCATCTGCCGGATGATGATCTCGATGTGCTTGTCGTGGATCGACACGCCCTGCGAGTTGTAGACCTTCTGGACCTCGCCGACCAGGTGGACCTGGACCGCGCGCTGGCCGAGGATGCGCAGCACGTCGTGCGGGTTGGTCGCACCGACGGTGAGCTTCTGGCCCACCTCGACCGAGTCGCCCTCGTTCACCAGGAGCCGGGCGCGCTTGGAGATCGGGTACGCCGTCTCCTCGCTGCCGTCGTCCGGGGTGACGATGAGCTTCTTGGTCTTCTCGGTCTCCTCGATCCGGACGCGGCCCGCCGCCTCCGAGATCGGGGCGACACCCTTGGGCGTACGGGCCTCGAAGAGCTCGACGACACGGGGCAGACCCTGCGTGATGTCGTCACCGGCCACACCACCGGTGTGGAAGGTACGCATCGTGAGCTGGGTGCCGGGCTCACCGATGGACTGGGCGGCGATGATGCCGACCGCCTCACCGATGTCGACCAGCTTGCCGGTGGCGAGCGAGCGTCCGTAGCAGAAGGCACAGGTGCCGACCGCGGACTCACAGGTCAGGACCGAACGGGTCTTGACCGACTCGACTCCGGCGGCCACCAGGGCGTCGATCAGGACGTCACCGAGGTCGACGTTGGCAGGCGCGATGACCTTGCCGTCGACGACGACGTCCTCGGCGAGCATGCGGGCGTAGACCGAGGTCTCGACGTCGTCCGCCTTGCGGAGCACGCCGTCCTCGCCCTTGACCGCGATGCGCAGCTTCAGGCCGCGGTCGGTGCCGCAGTCCTCCTCGCGGATGATCACGTCCTGCGAGACGTCCACCAGACGACGGGTCAGGTAACCCGAGTCGGCGGTACGCAGGGCGGTGTCCGCCAGGCCCTTACGGGCACCGTGCGTGGAGATGAAGTACTCCAGCACGGTCAGGCCCTCGCGGAACGAGGCCTTGATCGGACGCGGGATGGTCTCGTTCTTCGCGTTCGACACCAGACCGCGCATACCCGCGATCTGACGCATCTGCATCATGTTTCCTCGGGCGCCCGAGTCGACCATCATGAAGATCGGGTTCGTCTTCGGGAAGTTCGCGTTCATCGCCACGGCGACCTCGTTGGTCGCCTTGGTCCAGATCGCGATGAGCTCCTGCGTACGCTCGTCCTTGGTGATCAGACCGCGCTCGTACTGCTTCTGGACCTTCTCGTCCTGCTCCTCGTAGCCCCGGACGATGGCCTTCTTGGCCTCGGGGACGACGATGTCGGAGATGGACACGGTCACACCGGAGCGGGTCGCCCAGTGGAAACCGGCCGCCTTCAGGTTGTCGAGCGTCGCCGCCACGATGACCTTGGGGTAGCGCTCGGCCAGGTCGTTGACGATCTCGGAGAGCTGCTTCTTGCCCACCGAGTAGTCGACGAACGGGTAGTCCTCGGGCAGCAGCTCGTTGAAGAGGGCGCGGCCCAGGCTCGTACGCAGCCGGAATGTGTCGCCCGGCTGGTACTCGGGCTCGCCCGCCTCGGCGACCGGCGGCACCCAGCCACGCGGCGGGATGGTGCCCACCGGGAAGCGGATGTCGACCTGCGACTGGAGCGAGAGGGTCTTGGAGTCGAAGGCCATGATCGCCTCGGCCGTCGACCCGAAGGCACGGCCCGCGCCGACCACGTTGCGCCCGGTCTCGTCCGTGGTGAGGAAGAACAGACCGAGCACCATGTCCTGGGTCGGCATGGTGACGGGACGGCCGTCGGCCGGCTTCAGGATGTTGTTCGAGGACAGCATCAGGATGCGGGCCTCGGCCTGCGCCTCCGCGGACAGCGGCAGGTGCACGGCCATCTGGTCACCGTCGAAGTCCGCGTTGAACGCGGTGCAGACGAGCGGGTGGATCTGGATGGCCTTGCCCTCGACCAGCTGCGGCTCGAAGGCCTGGATGCCCAGGCGGTGCAGGGTCGGGGCGCGGTTCAGCAGCACCGGGTGCTCGGCGATGACCTCTTCGAGGACGTCGTACACGACGGTGCGGCCGCGCTCGACCATGCGCTTGGCGGACTTGATGTTCTGCGCGTGGTTCAGGTCCACCAGGCGCTTCATCACGAACGGCTTGAAGAGCTCCAGCGCCATGGCCTTCGGCAGGCCGCACTGGTGCAGCTTGAGCTGCGGCCCGACGACGATCACGGAACGCGCGGAGTAGTCCACGCGCTTGCCGAGCAGGTTCTGGCGGAAACGGCCCTGCTTGCCCTTGAGCATGTCGCTCAGGGACTTCAGCGGGCGGTTGCCCGGGCCGGTGACCGGACGGCCGCGGCGGCCGTTGTCGAACAGCGCGTCGACGGCCTCCTGCAGCATCCGCTTCTCGTTGTTGACGATGATCTCGGGTGCACCGAGGTCGAGGAGACGCTTGAGGCGGTTGTTGCGGTTGATCACACGGCGGTACAGGTCGTTCAGGTCGGAGGTCGCGAATCGGCCACCGTCGAGCTGCACCATCGGACGCAGGTCCGGCGGGATGACCGGCACGCAGTCGAGCACCATGCCCTTGGGCTTGTTGCTGGTCTGCAGGAACGCCGAGACGACCTTGAGGCGCTTGAGCGCCCGGGTCTTCTTCTGGCCCTTGCCGGTACGGATGATCTCGCGCAGCCGCTCGGCCTCGGCGTCCAGGTCGAAGGACTCCAGGCGCTTCTGCAGCGCGGCGGCGCCCATGCAGCCGTCGAAGTACGTACCGAAGCGGTCGCGCAGCTCGCGGTAGAGCAGCTCGTCGCCCTCAAGGTCCTGGACCTTGAGGTTCTTGAAGCGGCTCCACACCTCGTCGAGACGGTCGATCTCGCGCTGCGCGCGGTCGCGGAGCTGCTTCATCTCGCGCTCGGCGCCTTCGCGCACCTTGCGGCGTACGTCGGCCTTGGCGCCCTCGGCCTCCAGCTCGGCCAGGTCGGTCTCAAGCTTCTTGGCGCGGTTCTCCAGGTCCGAGTCGCGGCGGTTCTCGACCTGCTGGCGCTCGACGGAGACATGCGCCTCCAGCGACGGGAGGTCGCGGGCGCGGCGCTCCTCGTCCACGAACGTGATCATGTACGCGGCGAAGTAGATGACCTTTTCCAGGTCCTTCGGCGCGAGGTCCAGCAGGTAGCCGAGGCGCGACGGGACGCCCTTGAAGTACCAGATGTGGGTGACGGGTGCGGCGAGCTCGATGTGGCCCATCCGCTCACGGCGCACCTTGGCGCGAGTGACCTCGACGCCGCAGCGCTCACAGATGATGCCCTTGAAGCGGACACGCTTGTACTTGCCGCAGTAGCACTCCCAGTCCCGGGTGGGGCCGAAGATCTTCTCGCAGAAGAGTCCGTCCTTCTCGGGCTTGAGCGTGCGGTAGTTGATGGTCTCCGGCTTCTTCACTTCGCCGTGCGACCAGGTCCGGATGTCGTCCGCGGTGGCAAGGCCGATCCGCAGCTCGTCGAAGAAGTTGACGTCGAGCACTTGTCGTCAATCCCTCTTTCGGGGGTTCGAGCCCCCTCGCGTGAGCGAGAAATCGGGGCACTTCAGCAATGGTCTGAACGGGTCCGGGGAGAGCCGGCCGGATCAGGGGATCCGGCCGGCCAACCCGTCAGACCTCTTCGACGCTGCTCGGCTCGCGCCGGGACAGGTCGATTCCGAGCTCCTCCGCCGCGCGGAAGACGTCCTCGTCGGTGTCGCGCATCTCGATGGACATGCCGTCCGAGGACAGCACCTCCACGTTGAGACAGAGCGACTGCATTTCCTTGATGAGCACCTTGAAGGACTCGGGGATGCCGGGCTCGGGGATGTTCTCGCCCTTGACGATGGCCTCGTACACCTTCACGCGGCCTGTTACGTCGTCGGACTTGATCGTCAGCAGCTCCTGGAGGGCGTACGCGGCGCCATAAGCCTCCAGCGCCCACACCTCCATCTCCCCGAAGCGCTGTCCACCGAACTGCGCCTTACCGCCCAGCGGCTGCTGGGTGATCATGGAGTAGGGGCCGGTCGACCGAGCGTGGATCTTGTCGTCGACCAGGTGGTGGAGCTTGAGGATGTACATGTAGCCGACCGAGACCGGCTCGGGGAACGGCTCACCGGAGCGGCCGTCGAACACCAGCGCCTTGCCGGTGGTGGCGACCATGCGGTCGCCGTCCCGGTTGGGGACCGTGGCCCCGAAGAGGCCGGTGATCTCGTCCTGGCGCGCGCCGTCGAAGACCGGGGTCGCGACGTTCGTGCCGGGGGCGACCTTGTCGGCGCCGATGGCCTGCAGGCGGCGGGCCCAGTCGTCGGCGAGGCCGGAGACGTCCCAGCCGCGGCTGGCGAGCCAGCCGAGGTGGATCTCCAGGACCTGTCCCGGGTTCATTCGGGACGGGACGCCCAGCGGGTTGAGGATGATGTCGACCGCGGTGCCGTCCTCCAGGAACGGCATGTCCTCGATCGGCAGGATCTTCGAGATGACGCCCTTGTTGCCGTGACGGCCGGCGAGCTTGTCACCATCGGTGATCTTGCGCTTCTGCGCGACGTAGACGCGGACCAGCTGGTTCACGCCCGGCGGCAGCTCGTCGCCCTCTTCACGGTCGAAGACACGAACACCGATGATCTTGCCGATCTCGCCGTGCGGGACCTTCAGCGAGGTGTCGCGCACTTCGCGCGCCTTCTCACCGAAGATCGCCCGGAGCAGGCGCTCCTCCGGCGTCAGCTCGGTCTCACCCTTGGGCGTGACCTTGCCGACGAGGATGTCCCCTGCGGTGACCTCGGCACCGATACGGATGATGCCGCGCTCGTCGAGGTCCGCGAGGACCTCTTCGGAGACGTTCGGGATGTCCCGGGTGATCTCCTCCGGGCCGAGCTTGGTGTCACGGGCGTCGACCTCGTGCTCCTCGATGTGGATCGAGGAGAGGACGTCGTCCTGTACGAGGCGCTGCGACAGGATGATCGCGTCCTCGTAGTTGTGGCCCTCCCACGGCATGAACGCCACGAGCAGGTTCTTGCCGAGCGCCATCTCGCCGCGCTGGGTGGCGGGACCATCGGCGAGGACCTGGTTCTGGACGACCCGGTCGCCCTCGTCCACGACAACCTTCTGGTTGACCGAGGTGCCCTGGTTGGAGCGGGAGAACTTGGCGAGGCGGTACGTGTTGTACGTGCCGTCGTCGTTGGTGACGGTGACGTAGTCCGCGGAGACCTCCTGGACCACACCGTCCTTCTCCGCCTTGATGACGTCACCGGCGTCGACCGCGCAGCGGTACTCCATGCCGGTACCGACGAGCGGGGCCTCGGACGTGAGCAGCGGCACGGCCTGGCGCATCATGTTCGCGCCCATGAGGGCGCGGTTGGCGTCGTCGTGCTCCAGGAACGGGATCATGGCGGTCGCGACCGACACCATCTGGCGCGGGGAGACGTCCATGTAGTCGACGTCGTCGCCGGGGATGTAGTCGACCTCGCCGCCGCGGCGGCGGACCAGGACGCGCGGCTCGCTGAACCGCATGTCCTCGGACAGCGTCGCGTTGGCCTGGGCGATGACGAAGCGGTCTTCCTCGTCGGCGGTGAGGTAGTCGACCTCGTCGGTGACGACACCCTCGACGACCTTGCGGTACGGCGTCTCGACGAAGCCGAACGCGTTGACGCGTGCGTACGAGGCGAGCGAACCGATCAGACCGATGTTCGGGCCCTCAGGGGTCTCGATCGGGCACATGCGTCCGTAGTGGGACGGGTGCACGTCACGGACCTCGAAGCCGGCCCGCTCACGGGAGAGGCCACCCGGGCCGAGCGCCGACAGGCGGCGCTTGTGGGTGAGACCCGACAGCGGGTTGTTCTGGTCCATGAACTGCGAGAGCTGGCTGGTGCCGAAGAACTCCTTGATGGAGGCGACGACCGGCCGGATGTTGATCAGGGTCTGCGGCGTGATCGCCTCGACGTCCTGGGTCGTCATGCGCTCGCGCACGACACGCTCCATCCGGGCCAGGCCCGTACGGACCTGGTTCTGGATGAGTTCGCCGACGTTGCGCAGACGGCGGTTGCCGAAGTGGTCGATGTCGTCGGTCTCGACGACGATCTGGTTGCCGTTGCGGCCGACGGTCTCGGTCTCCCCGGCGTGCAGCTTGACCAGGTACTTGATGGTCGCGATGACGTCGTCGGAGGTGAGCACGCCGGCGTTCAGCGGCTCGTCGGCGCCGAGCTTCTTGTTCACCTTGTAGCGGCCGACCTTCGCGAGGTCGTAGCGCTTGGGGTTGAAGTAGAGGTTCTCCAGCAGCGTCTGAGCGGCCTCACGCGTGGGCGGCTCGCCCGGGCGCAGCTTGCGGTAGATGTCGAGCAGCGCGTCGTCCTGGCCCTGGGTGTGGTCCTTCTCCAGGGTGGCGCGCATCGACTCGTACTCGCCGAACTCCTCCAGGATCTGCTCGGTGCTCCAGCCGAGAGCCTTCAGGAGGACGGTGACGGACTGCTTGCGCTTGCGGTCGATGCGGACACCGACCATGTCGCGCTTGTCGATCTCCATCTCCAGCCAGGCACCCCGGGAAGGGATGATCTTGGAGGAGAAGATGTCCTTGTCGGACGTCTTGTCGATGGAGGAGTCGAAGTAGACACCCGGCGAGCGGACGAGCTGCGACACGACGACACGCTCGGTGCCGTTGATGACGAAGGTGCCCTTGTTGGTCATGAGCGGGAAGTCGCCCATGAAGACCGTCTGGGACTTGATCTCGCCGGTCTCGTTGTTGGTGAACTCGGCGGTGACGAAGAGCGGGGCGGCGTACGTGAAGTCGCGCTCCTTGCACTCGTCGATCGAGTTCTTCGGCGGTTCGAAGCGGTGGTCGCGGAATGTGAGGGACATCGACCCGGAGAAGTCCTCGATCGGGGAGATCTCCTCGAAGATTTCCTCCAGACCGGACTTGGTGGGGACGTCCTGTCCACTGTCCAGAGCCGCCTCGACGCGAGCCTTCCAGGCGGCGTTGCCGAGGAGCCAGTCAAAGCTCTCGGTCTGCAGCGCGAGGAGGTTCGGAACCTCGAGGGGCTCCTTGATCTTTGCAAAAGAGATGCGCAGCGGGGCGGTGCTGGCACCGTTGTTCGTATTCGAGGTCGAGGCGTTGCGCGAGGCGGCCAAGAGGGGGTCCTTCCGAGGGCTCGGACTCACTACGCGCGTACCGGCCCCAAGCCGGGCACAGAGACAGGAATCCCCATGTCGAAGGGAGATCGGCCATCGGTGCTAGGCGTGGGCATGCCCCTGGTGACGGGCAGGAGGCAGCTAACAGGCAGCGCAAAGGGTCAGTGTAGCCAAGCGGCACACTGATGTCCAGTCGGGGTTCTCAGAGACCCACGTTGCTCTCAACAGCTGTTCTCAACACCTATGAATAGTCCTCGCGCGGGGCGCGCACTTCTTTACTGCCCTCTTCGGTCTCGATTCATGCCTCGGATCCGGATCGAGATGACGACGCGTCCTGAGAATTGCGCGCCGCGTGCGGTTCGTCAAGGCCCCTCAGCGGGGACACACCTCCCACGATCATCACGGGCGCCCGAGGACGCCTGTTGACGGTCTTGAGCGGCACACGCCGAAGATCACCCTACTCGCAGCCCACGGAACTTCAAGGCACGCTCTGCGGGCACACCAAAGGGCGATCACCCGTGTGGGTGATCGCCCTTTGCGAAGTGACATCCCCGCCTCACAGCGGCTCGCGGCGGACCGGGGACGCGGAGTCAGAAGACTCGCGGGGTCACTTGACCTCGACGGAGGCGCCGGCGTTCTTGAGGGACTCGGCGGCCTTCTCGGCGGCCTCCTTGGCGACCTTCTCGAGAACGGGCTTCGGGGCGCCGTCCACGAGGTCCTTGGCCTCCTTGAGGCCCAGCGAGGTCAGCTCACGCACGACCTTGATGACCTGGATCTTCTTCTCGCCGGCACCCGTGAGGATGACGTCGAACTCGTCCTGCTCGGGCTCGGCCTCGGCAGCGGCGGCCACGGGGCCGGCGACGGCGACCGGAGCGGCGGCCTTGACGTCGAACTTCTCCTCGAAGGCCTTGACGAACTCGGAGAGCTCGATGAGGGTCAGGGTCTCGAACTGCGCGAGCAGCTCGTCCTGGGACAGCTTCGCCATGATGGCGTCCTTCCACTAAGTCGGCAGGTGCCGGTTGTATATGAAGGCGGGCGTACGGGCCCGCTGCGAGCCGTGGGGCGGAGTGTTACTCCGCCGCCTCGGCGTCGGCGGGAGCCGGCGTGCCGGCACCGCCCTGCTCGACCTTGGCGCGAAGGGCGTCCGCGGTGCGGACGAACTCCGAGAGCGGGGCCTGGAACGTCGCCGCGGCCTTGGCCATCGACGCCTTGATTCCACCGGCCACCTTGGCGAGCAGAACCTCGCGGGACTCGAGGTCCGCGAGCTTCTTGATCTCATCGGCGGACAGCGCCTTACCGTCAAGGACACCGCCCTTGATGATGAGGTTGGGGTTGTCCTTGGCGAAGTCACGAAGACCCTTCGCCGACGTCACCGGGTCACCGGTGACGAAGGCAACCGCCGTCGGACCCGTGAACAGGTCGTCCAGCGCGTTGATCCCGGCCTCGTTGGCCGCAATCTTGGTCAGCGTGTTCTTCACCACGGCGTACTGGGCGTTCTCACCGAGTGAACGGCGCAGCTCCTTGAGCTGTGCCACAGTGAGACCCCGGTACTCGGTCAGCACTGCGGCGTTCGAGCTGCGGAACTGGTCCGTCAGCTCGGCCACTGCGGCAGCCTTGTCGGGCTTCGCCATGAGCGTCGGCCTCCTTCCGGGTGATGAGGACCGCTCGGAAGGGGCCGGGAAAGACGAAACGCCCCGGCGCGGGCGCCAGGGCGTAGCTCGACCGAACGGAATCCGGGAGCTTTCCACAGTCACCTGCGCAGGTCGTCCGTCTCGTACGGATCCTTCGGTCACCGGCTCTCGTACGAGAGCACAGCAACGACCAGCGGTCTTTGGCTTCCCGGGCAGCCTAAGGGACCGGGTCCCGGTCAAGCAAATCGGGCCAACGAGGTGAACCTCACCGGGTCCGACGGGTCAGGAATTCGTCGAGCCCGTCGCCGAGCCCGTCGGCGCGCCGAGCTCCTTCATCATCGCCATGAAGTCGACGGTCTCGCCCGCGGGCGGCGCCTTGACGGCGGCCTTCGTACCGTAGTCCGAGTAGTCGGCCGTCACGGCGACCTTGCCCTGCGGGCTGTCCACGCCGATGTTCATCCGGACCGGGTAGCCGTCCTTATTGACCCAGACCTCGGTGTCGTAGCCCTTGACCCCGGACTTCTTCATATTGTCCAGAAGCGACTGGCGGTCCTTGTCGCTGAGTACGTCGAGCGACTTGTTGGTCTTGAGCGCCTCCTCGATCGCGAGAGAGCCCTTGTAGTGCTCCGTCTCGACGCCGCCGATCTTCTGCGCGCCGAGGTGCTTGAGGTTCGGGGAGCTCAGCAGCATGGCGAGCTGCTTGGCCGGGTCCTGGTTCGCGTTCTCCAGGCCGCCCGTCATCTGCCCGAGCTGGGCCTCGTTCCCGGACGCCTTCGCGATGGCCGTGAGGTCCATCTTCAGCCAGTGCTTGCCGTCCATCTCCTTGCCGGCAGCGGCGCCCATGTCCATGTAGATAACGTTGTCGAGCATCACCGCGCGGACCTGCGCGGGCGCGTCCGGGGTGGTCCGGAGCGCCTCGCCCTTCATGGTCATGTCCATCACGGTGGGGTTCCACCCCAGCGTGCCGGACATCTCCATCGTGCCGCCGCCCTCGACTCCTGCTGGCATCTTCATCGTCATGTGCACCTTGGCCGACTCGGCGGCCGCCGTCTTCTTGTATGCCGCCGTCAGCGCCTGCGTCACCGAGGCCCCCGACTGGCTCTCCGCCTTCGGTGCGTCGGCCGCCGGCTTCGCGTCTCCCGCCTGGCAGCCGGCGACACCGGCCATCACGGCCGCGGCCACCAGCGAGACTCCCGCACGCTTCCATGTGGACATGCTCATGTCCCACCCCCATGTCGTTTTCTGTGAACCCCCGCACCGTAACTCACTCCGCTGACAGTCCGGCACCAAAAAAACCGGCCCCCGTAGCTCCGGAGAGCTGCGGGGGCCGGGATCGGACTGCGGCCGGGATCAGACGGCGGCCGGGTCCTCCTCGACGAGGAGGTTGCGCACGCGGTTGGCGTCCAGCGGGATGCCGGGGCCCATCGTCGTGCTCATGGTCGCCTTCTTGATGAAGCGGCCCTTCGCGGCGGACGGCTTCAGGCGGAGGATCTCCTCCAGAGCGGCGCCGTAGTTCTCGACCAGCTTCTTCTCGTCGAAAGAGGTCTTTCCGATGATGAAGTGCAGGTTCGCGTGCTTGTCGACGCGGAACTCGATCTTTCCGCCCTTGATGTCGTTGACGGCCTTGACGACATCGGGGGTGACGGTGCCGGTCTTCGGGTTCGGCATCAGACCACGCGGACCGAGCACGCGGCCCAGGCGGCCGACCTTGCCCATGAGGTCCGGAGTGGCGACGACGGCGTCGAAGTCCAGACGGCCCTTCGCCACCTCGTCGATGAGCTCGTCGGAGCCGACGATGTCGGCGCCCGCGGCTTCCGCGGCCGCAGCACGGTCACCGGTCGCGAAGACCAGGACCCGGGCGGTCTTGCCAGTGCCGTGCGGGAGGTTCACGGTGCCACGGACCATCTGGTCGGCCTTGCGAGGGTCAACACCCAGGCAGAACGCGACCTCGACGGTGCCGTCGAACTTGGTGGTTGCGGTGTCCTTGGCGAGGCGGACGGCCTCGAGCGGGGCGTACGTACGCGCCCGGTCGATCTTCGCGTCCGCAGCGCGGAGGTTCTTGCTGCGCTTCACTTCTGCTCCTGTGATTTCGGGTTACGGAGTCGTGGTGCGGACCAGCGCCTGGTCCTGCCACTGAGGGCTTGCGGCCTGATCAGCCTTCGGGGCTTGATCAGCCTTCGACCGTGACGCCCATGGAACGGGCCGTGCCCGCGATGATCTTCGACGCGGCGTCGAGGTCATTGGCGTTCAGGTCGGGGAGCTTCACGGTGGCGATCTCGCGGACCTGGGCGGCCGTCAGCTTGGCGACCTTGGTCTTGTGCGGCTCGCCGGAGCCCTTCTCCACGCCCGCGGCCTTCAGGATCAGCTTGGCGGCCGGCGGAGTCTTCGTGATGAAGGTGAAGGAACGGTCCTCGTAGACCGTGATCTCCACCGGCACGACCATGCCGCGCTGCGACTCGGTCGCGGCGTTGTAGGCCTTGCAGAACTCCATGATGTTGACGCCGTGCTGGCCCAGCGCAGGGCCGACCGGCGGGGCCGGGTTGGCGGCACCGGCATTGATCTGGAGCTTGATAAGCCCCGTGACCTTCTTCTTCTTGGGAGGCATTGCTCTCTCCGGGTCCTAGTGAGAGTGTTTCGCCCGCCGTCCGGTCATCCGGACGGAGGCATACCGCACAACGATAACGGGTATAGCTGCGCGACCAAAAAACGAGCAGGTCAGCCCGGCCGCGAAGCCGCTCCGACCTGCTCGTCAGGCATGTGTCCGAAAAGCCGGCGGAACCCCGCTAGTTCTTCTGGATCTGGTCGAAGCTCAGCTCGACCGGGGTCTCGCGGCCGAAGATCTCGACGAGGCCCTTGACCTTCTTCGAGTCGGCGTTGATCTCGTTGATCGTCGCCTGCAGCGTCGCGAACGGGCCATCGGTGACGGTGACCGAGTCGCCCACCTCGAAGTCCAGCACCTGGACCTCGACCTTGCGGGCGGGCATCGGGCGGCCCTCGGCCTCGGCGGCCTCGCGGGCGGCCTTCTCCTCGGCCTCGGGCGCGAGCATCTTGACGATCTCGTCCAGGGTCAGCGGGTACGGGTCGTAGGCGTTGCCCACGAAGCCGGTGACTCCGGGAGTGTTGCGTACGACACCCCAGGACTCGTTCGTCAGGTCCATGCGCACCAGGACGTATCCCGGGAGCTTGTTCTGACGGACGTTCTTGCGCTCGCCGTTCTTGATCTGGACGATCTCTTCCTCGGGCACCTCGGCCTGGTAGATGAACTCCTCGACGTTGAGCGAGACGGCGCGCTGCTCCAGGTTGGCCTTCACACGCTTCTCGTAACCGGCGTACGTGTGGATGACGTACCACTCACCGGGGAGCGTGCGCAGTTCCTCGCGCAGGGCGGCGACGGCGTCGACGGGGGCGGCCGGCTCGGCCTCCGCCTCGTCGGCATCGGCCTCATCGGCGGGAGCGTCGTCGTCGGAGGCCGCAGTGTCCGCGGTGTCCCCGGCTTCGGCGGGCTCCTCGGCCGCGGCGGACTCCTCGGCG
>DATCWZ010000429.1:0-5900 GCA_036566065.1 Streptomyces sp.
CCCCAGCAGCCTGGCCCCGGCGTCCCGGCCCGCGGCCACGTCCAGCCGGTCGGACGGGATCTCGACCAGCGCCTCGGGCGGCAGGCCCGCCCCGGCCATTGCCGCGAGAGCGCCCTGGCGGCGGTCCCGGATCTGGTGCAGGTCGCCGGGGCCGCTGACGTACGCCACCGAGCGGTGCCCGGCCGCCACGAGGTGGCCAACAGCCAGCTCGCCGCCCCGTACATCGTCGACGGAGACGGCGCAGTGCTCGCTTCCGGCGGCCACTCGGTCCACCATCACGAACGGGATCCGGTGCCGGCTGAAGGCTTCGAGATTGCGGCCGGTGGCGTCGGCCGGGGTGACCAGGACCCCGCACACCCGCTGCTCGGCGAAGAGCCCGAGATATTCGGCCTCCTCGGCCGGGCTCTGGTCGCTGTTGCAGACCATGACGCCGAGGCCCGCCTGCCGGGCCGCCCGCTCGGCGCCCTTGGCGATGTCGACGAAGAACGGGTTGCCCATGTCGAGGACGAGCAGGGCCATGATCCGGCTGCGGCCCGCCCTGAGCTGCCTGGCGGACTCGCTGCGTACATAGCCGAGTTCCTCGATGACGGCCAGCACACGGGCCCTGGTGTCCGGCAGTACCGCTTCGGGCCGGTTGATCACATTGGAGACCGTGCCCACGGAGACTCCGGCCTGCCGGGCCACGTCCTTGATCCCTGCCACACGCCCCACTTGCCTGCCCTACCGATGCTACGGGCCACAGGAATGAATTGTTTCAATCCGACCGCGACGCTGGCCTCACCCTCATACGGCCGTCAAGCGGCGAAGCGGTGCGCTGAATCGATTTATATCTGTCTCACTCACAGGCCGTGCTTCTTCAGAATGGCCTCGATGTCGCTGAAGTCGTCACCGGACGCGGCCTCCTGCTTCTTCTTCCGCCCGCCCTGCGCCTGCGGCCGCGCCGCCGGGGTGCTGCCAGCCCCCAGCGAGGGAGCCGAGGCCGCCGGTTCGACCGCCTCGCGTTCCTTGAGGGCCGACACTCTCCGGCGCTCGATGGTGCGGGTGATCATGAACAGCAGCCAGGCCACCCCGAGCAGGACGAAACCGAGCCAGACGCTCGGCTTGAAGACGACGTCGGAGACCCAGTCGATGACGCCGGTCATCACCAGGCCGATGGGCACCAGGGAGTAGGCCACGATCCTGGTCGCCGCGAGGAAGCGTTTACGGTAGGCAGTCACCGCGGCGATACCCAGGCCCGCGGCCGACACCGCGGAGCAGATGGTCTCGGCAAGCATCGGGGCCTCCAGGCGCATCGGGATACGTCCCTTCCATCCTGCACCGCCGACCGCCGCAAGGGCCACGGCCCAGGGCCACCATCAGGGACATTTCAGGGCCGGGGTCCCCCCCAGGTCCCGAGGGGGAGGCGCGGACACGGCCTGGAAGACTGGCCGCATGAACGATTCCACCTCCGCAGCGCCGGTCGTCCTCGACGTCTGGTGCGAGCTCCAGTGCCCCGACTGCCACCAGGCCCTCACCGATCTTCGCGCCCTGCGTGCCCGCTACGGCGACCGGCTGGAGATCCGGCTGCGGCACTTCCCGCTGGAGAAGCATGCCCACGCGTACGCGGCGGCGCAGGCCGCCGAGGAGGCCGCGGCACAGGGCCGGGACTGGCCGTACGTCGAGGCCGTCCTGGCCCGCACGGCCGATCTGGGCCGCACCGGTGAGCCCGTGCTGCTCGATGTGGCCCGCGAACTCGGTCTGGACGCCGAGGAGTTCGACACGGCCCTGATCGACGGCCGGCATCTGCTGATCGTCGACGCCGACCAGGCCGAGGGCAAGGCGATCGGGGTGACGGGCACGCCGACGTATGTGATCGGCGGCGAGCGGCTGGACGGCGGCAAGAGCCAGGAGGGGCTGCGCGAGCGGATCGAGGAAATCGCCGACCGGCTGCTCGCCGAACAGGCCTGACAGGCGAAGGGTCGGGCGGGTTCGTTACAGGGGCTTGCCCAGGTTGTACTGGGTCACCTCGTAGCCGAGCGACTCGTACAGGCGCAGGGCCGGCGTGTTGGCCGCGAAGACGTGCAGGCCGAGCCGGTCATGGCCCGCCCCGAGCGTGATCGCTTCCGCCTGGTGCATCAGCGCGCGCCCGTACCCCCGGCCGCGGTGCGCCTCGTGCACGCTCACATCGAAGACGTACCCGATGGTCCCGCCCGTCGCGAGCTCACGCTGCGACACCCAGATATGGCCGACCGCCGAGCCGCCGCGGAGCAGGACCTGGAACGTCACTCCCGGGCTGGCCAGGCCGTCCGGCAGGTGGGAGGCGTGTTCGGTCCTGGCCTTGCGCAGCGCCTGCTCCCGGGGGACGCCGCGGTCGATCCAGTCCTGCGCGTAGTCCTGGACGCTGGTGGCCGCCCACCGGGCGTACTCCTCCTCGCTCATGGGTCGCGCGGTCACCCCGTCCGGCAGCGCGGGAGCGGTCCGCGGGAGTTCCTTGAGCATGTTACGGCTGCGCTCGGTGTAGCCGAGCGCCGTCGCCAGTGCCCGGGCGGCCTCGTTGCCCGCGGGCACCGCGAGCTGCACCTGGACGCAGCCCCAGCCGCGCAGCACCTCCTCGGCCGCGAGCACGGCGATGGTGCCGCGGCCGCGTCTGCGCCGCGCCTCCTCGATACGCAGCGAGTGGAGCACGCCCGCCGAGGGACCCAGCGCCGGGTCGGTGGCGATGCTCACGGAGCCCACGGGGCGCCCGTTGTCGCACACGTCGAACGTGCGGGCCCGTGCGCCGTCGGCGCCTTGCTCTGTCGGCCCGGTCGGCCGGAGGGTGGTGGTCATCAGGGGTGTTCTATCCGCTGTGCGGCTGCCCGTCACCCCGTTTTACGGATCGAGGTCGTGCCCCGCGCGCTCGTCGAAGATCCGGGCGGCCTTCGCGGTCACCGGTCCCGGGCAGCTCGGCAGCTCCCGTCCGTCCACCCGGTGGACGGCCTGGATGTCGCGGAGCGAGGAGGTCAGGAAGATCTCGTCGGCCCGTTCCAGGACATCCATGGGCAGGTCGGTCTCCTGCGCCCCGGCCCATTCGACGACCAGTGCGCGGGTGATACCGGCGAGGCAGCCCGATACGACGGGGGGCGTGTGGATCCGGCCGTCGAGGACCACGAAGACATTGGCCCCGGTCCCCTCGCAGAGCCGTCCCCCGGTGTTGGCGAACAGCGCCTCGGACGCGCCGTGCTCGTGGGCGCGGGCGAGTGCGACGACATTCTCTCCGTACGACGTGGTCTTGAGCCCCGCGAGCGCGCCGCGCTCGTTGCGCGTCCACGGGACGGTGATGACAGCCGTGGTGTCGGGGCGGCGCTCCATCTCGCCGAGCGCCACCACCAGGCCGGGCCCGGCGTCGCCCCGGTCGGAGCCGAGCGGGGCGAGCCCGCCGGTGTACGTGATCCGCAGCCGGCCGAGCGGCATGGGATTGGCCGCGATGACGGCCGCCGTCGCGCGGCGGACCTCGTCTGTGTCGGGGTCGGGCAGGCCGAGGCCGCGGGCCGAGCGGGTCAGCCGCGCCAGGTGCCGGGTGAGGGCGAAGGGGCGCCCGTCGCCGACTCTGATCGTCTCGAAAACACCGTCCCCCGCGGTGAGCCCATGATCCAGCACGGACATCCGCGCGTCATCGGCATCGTGCAGTTCACCGTTGACCCAGATCCTCATGGCTCGGTCCTCCCGGTGTCGTCGTACGCGCCGGATGCCACTGCGAGCAGTCGCGACGCCTTCAGCTCGGTCTCGGCCCATTCGCGTTCGGGGTCGGAACCCCAGGTGATGCCCGCCCCGGTGCCGAAGCGCAGCACCGGGCCCGTGGTCTCCCGCCCGCCGCTCTCCGTACGGTCGATCCAGAAAGTCCTTATGCCGACGGCCAGTTCGGCCCTGGCACGGTCGGCGTCGACCCAGCCGATCCCGCCGCAGTAGGGGCCGCGCGGGGACGTCTCCAGCGCTTCGATGATCCGCAGCGCGCTGGACTTCGGCGCCCCGGTGACGGAGCCGGGCGGGAAGGCGGCACCGAAGAGTTCGGGCCAGCCCGCGCCGTCGGCCAGCCGGCCGCGCACGGTGGAGACGAGGTGGACGAGCCCCGGGTGCTTCTCCACCACGCACAGGTCGGGCACGCTGACACTTCCGGTGGCGCAGACCCGGCCCAGATCGTTGCGGACCAGGTCGACGATCATCACGTTCTCCGCGTGATCCTTCTCCAGCAGATCCGCCTCGGTCCGCCCGGTCCCCTTGATCGGCCCGGACTCGACGGTCCCGCCGTCGCGCCGCAGGAAGAGCTCGGGGGACGCGGAGGCGATCTCCACGCCGTGTGCGGGCAGCCGGATCGTTCCCGCGTACGGAGCGGGGTTGCCGCGTGCCAGCAGTGCGGTGAGGGCATCCACATCGGCGTGCGCCGGATCGGGCAGCGGCGCGGTCAGCACGCGGCAGAGATTGGCCTGATAGACCTCGCCCGCCGCGATGTGCTCGCGGATCCGCCGCACACCGGCCAGATACGCCGTCCGGTCCAGGGACGAGGTCCAGTCCCCCGCGCCGGGCCCGCGCCAGGCTCCGGGCACGGGCAGGGGCACCGGCTCGGTCCGTACGGTGGCGAAGCGGGCGCAGAGAAGCCGGCCTTCGAAATCGGCGCATACCGCCCAGAAGCCGGACGAGTCGAGGGCCGCGGGGTCGCTGGTGACATCCCGCAGACCGAAGGCGACGAGGCTGCCGAAGCGGGCCATTGGAGCGAGGTCGTGCACGCTCAAGAGTCTAGAGCCGTGCGCGGTGACCTGCGCCGGGGCACGTACGCGAGGGGGTGCACCGCAGCACGCTGCACAAACGCGTTTTTGTACTGGCCGTGGAATCCGCTAGAGTTCACCACGTCACCGGGACGCGTGAGCCGACCGGGAATGACACGCGGACGTAGCTCAGTTGGTAGAGCGCAACCTTGCCAAGGTTGAGGTCGCCAGTTCGAACCTGGTCGTCCGCTCGCAGAAAGTGGGGGACCTTCCCTGGCCCCCTGCTCCTGGTGGAGTGGCCGAGAGGCGAGGCAACGGCCTGCAAAGCCGTCTACACGGGTTCAAATCCCGTCTCCACCTCCATGGACGATTAGCTCAGCGGGAGAGCGCTTCCCTGACACGGAAGAGGTCACTGGTTCAATCCCAGTATCGCGCACTGCCACAAGCCCCCGGTCGTCTCGGCGACCGGGGGCTTCGTCGTACGACGGGGGCCGCTCAGGAGGAGAAGAGCATCCGGCCGAAGCTCTTGTGATGGTGGTGGTGGCTGTAGTGACCGCCGTGCGGGGCGCCCCAGGCGGGGGCGGCAGGGTATGCCTGCGGGGCGGGCGGCGGCTGCTGCATCCACTGCGACTCCAGCCGGGTCAGTGCCTCCAGCTCGCCGTAATCGAGGAAGATCCCCCGGCAGCCGCTGCACTGCTCGATCTGGACGCCATTGCGGTTGTATGTCTGCATCTGGGCGTGACACTTGGGGCACTGGATCATCGAGTCGGCTCCTCGCAATCGATTTCGGCTTCGCCGGAATGCATGCCCGGCGGCCTGGTCGCTTTCACCCTACGACGAGTGTCCGGCGGCCAACTCGGGCGGGAGGGACGCGATTCGGGCACATGCGTCGATCATCATCTGTTCCACCTCATCCGGAATCCGTCCCTCCGCCGCGGACTTGGCGAAAGCGAGTGCGGCGGTCTGTACGGTGAGGGCGCGGGCCGGTACGTCCAGTTCGGGCCAGGGATCGCCCTCGGGCGGTACGGCGGGGCCGCCCGCCGCCCGGTAGGCGTCCAGGAAGCGGAGCCAGGTCTCCGTGGGCAGCAGCCCGGCCGCGTACCAGGCGGCGGGGCGGGCCAGGTCCCAGGCGGGGTCGCCGAGGCCCGCGTCGTCGATGTCGATCAGCAGCCAGGGGCC